>WRCZ01000094.1 GCA_009783685.1 Actinomycetes bacterium | reverse complement strand
GGGAACTGCGCGACCAACCACCCACCGACCCGCAGACCGGCAACCAAGCCCAGCCACCACGGCGCACCCCGAAAGGGGCGCGGGGAACTGCGCGACCAACCACCCACCGGGCCGCGGACCGGGAAGGGGGCCGGGCCACCGCGGCGCAGCCCGGAGAGCGCGATGGAAGGAGCTAGCCCTTTTCCGTGACGCCGGCAGCATCAAAGGTGGCGACCTCATGCATGACCCGAGCCGCACTCTGGACCAGAGGAAGTGCAAGAAGCGCCCCCGTCCCCTCGCCGAGGCGAAGGTCCAGGTCCACCAGGGGCCGCAACCCCAGAGTGGTGAGAGCGGCCATGTGCCCGGGCTCGGCGCTGCGATGCCCGGCAATGCACGCCGCCAGCACCTCCGGCGCGATCGCCCGGGCGACCAGCGCCGCCGCCCCCGCGCTCACCCCGTCCAGGATCACCGGCGTCCGCAGCGCCGCCGCGCCGAGCAACAGGCCCACCATCGCGGCGTGTTCGAGGCCGCCGACGGCCGTGAGGACGGCGATCGGGTCGGACGGGTCGGGCCGGTGCAGCTCCAGCGCCCGCCGGACGACCTCGATCTTGCGCGCGTGCATCTCGTCGTTGATGCCGGTGCCGCGCCCGGTGACCTCGGCCGGGTCCACTCCGGTGAACACGGCGATCAGCGCCGCCGACGCGGTGGTGTTGGCGATGCCCATCTCACCGGTGAGCAGCGCCTTGTTGCCGGCGGCCACCAGATCGCGGGCGGTCTCGATGCCGACCTCCACCGCGCGCAGCGCCTCCTCCCGCGTCATCGCGGGACCCGCGGTGAAGTCCGCGGTGCCGGGCCGCACCTTGCGCGGCAGCAGCCCGGGGGTGCTGGGCAGTTCGGAGGCGACGCCGACGTCGATGACGCACACCTCGGCGCCCACCTGGTTGGCGAACGCGTTGCAGACCGCGCCGCCGCCCAGGAAGTTGGCCACCATCTGGCCGGTGACCTCCTGCGGCCAGGCCGTGACGCCCTGGGCGTGCACGCCGTGGTCGCCGGCGAAGACGGCCACCGCCGCGGGCTCCGGGATCGGCGGCGGGCACTGCCGGGACAGCCCGCTCAGCTGCGCGGAGATGATCTCCAGCATGCCCAGCGCGCCGGCCGGCTTCGTCATCCGCTTCTGCCGCTCCCACGCCTCGCCGAGCGCCTTGGCGTCCAGCGGGCGGATGCCGCGCAGCGTCTCGTCCAGCAGGTCGTGCGGCTCCTCGCCGGGCAGCGCCCGGTTGCCGTACTCCTCCTCGTGCACCACCCACGACAGCGGGCGCCGCTGGGACCAGCCGGCCTGCATCAGCTCCGGCTCCTCGGGGAACTCGTCCACGTACCCGATGCACAGGTACGCGACGACCTCCAGGTGCTCGGGCAGGCCGAGTTCCTCGACCATCTGGCGCTCGTCGAAGAAGCTGACCCAGCCGACGCCGAGGCCCTCGGCGCGGGCGGCGAGCCACAGGTTCTCCACCGCGAGGGCGGACGAGTAGGGGGCCATCTGCGGCTGGGTGTGCCGGCCCAGGGTGTGCCGGCCGCCGCGCGTCGGGTCGGCGGTCACCACGATGTTGACCGGCGTGTCGAGGATGGCCTCGATCTTCAGCTCGCGGAACTGGCGCGCGCGGGCCTTCGGCAGCGACTTGGCGTACGCCTCACGCTGCTGCATGGCGAGGTCGTGCATCCGCTCGCGGGTCTTCTCGGAGCGGATCACGACGAAGTCCCACGGCTGGGAGTGGCCGACGCTCGGCGCGGTGTGCGCCGCCTCCAGCACGCGCAGCAGGACCTCGTGCGGGATGGGGTCGGAGCGGAAGCCGTTGCGGATGTCGCGCCGCTCGCGGATGACGCGGTGGACGGCGTCGCGGACGGCCGGGTCGTACGGCTCCGCGGCGGGCTGCGGGTCGGCCGCGGGCTGCGGGTCGGCGTCGTCGGCCTGGGGGTCGGTGGCGGCCTGCGGCTCGGCGGCGGGTGCCGGCTCCGCCGGGGTCTCGGCGGCGGGTGCCGGCTCCGCCGGGGTCTCGGCGGCGGGCGCCTGCGCGGGCTCCTCGGCGGCCGGGGCGTCGGCGGCGGGGGCGTCGGCCGCCGGGGCTTCCACGACCGCGGCTTCCACCACCGCGGGCTCGGCGGCGGGCGCCGAAGTCTCCGCGGAATCAGCGGACTTGACGGTCTCCGTGCCCTCAGTGCCCTCAGTGCCCTCTGCGGACTGCGCGGCGGCCGGGGCGGGAGCGGCCGCAGGTGCGGCGGGTGCCGCGGCACGGCGGCCGCGACGGCCCCGCGAAGGCGCGGGTGCGGCAGCGGGAGCGGCGGCAGCGGCTTCGGCCACGACCGGCGCGGCGGCGGCCGCGGTCTCCGCGTCGGCGACCTGCCCTGCCGCGTCGTCGGCGGACGGGACGGCGGGCTGCTCCTCCTTCGCCGGACCGCGGCGGCGGCCGGTCCCCGCCTGCGCGGGCGCGGAGGGCGCTTCCTGTGCCACCTCGGGCGAACTGCCGGGCGCCGCAGGGGCGTTGGCCTCCCCAACAACATCTGTGGCGGCATCCGCCGCCGGGGTCACGACGGCTGCCGGACCGGGCTGCGCGGCCGGCTCGGCACCCGGGACCGCCTCGGCGGTCGCTGCGGGTACGGCAGCTGCCTGCTCCGCTCCCCCGGGCGCGGCGACGGCGGTCTCCGCACCGGCCACGACCGCGGCCTCGGGCCCGGCGGGAACGTCGGCCCCCGCGGCTCCGGCCGCCGGTGCGGCCTGGGAAGCCTCGGGCGCGGCCGCCGGAACGGCCTCCGCACCCTCGGCGGGAACGGCCGCCGGCTCCGCGCTCTCCGGCGCGGCAGCGCCCGGGGCCTCTGCCGCCGGGACGGCTTCCGCGGTTCCGGGGGCATCCGCCGGTGCGGCCTCGGCGGCCTCGGCGACCGCGCCGGGCTCGGGCTCACCGGCCACAGTTCCGGCAGCCGGACCCGCCGCGGGCTCGCCCTCGGGCGTCGTGCCCGTCGAAGGGACCTGTCCCTCACCGGAGTTCGTCGCTGCGGCCACGGCGGGCTCCGCGCCGGCCACGGCCTCGTTCTCGACGGCGGTCTCGGCAACGGCCTCGGCGACGACGACCGCGGGCTGCTCCTGGCAGGCCTGCGGCACGGCGCCGGGAACGCCGGCAGCGGCGGCCGGGGCCGGCGCGCCGGTCGCGGCGGGAACCTGCGGGCCCGCGGGTACGGACACCATCTGGAGGACGGGCGCGATCGGCTGCGCGGCGGCGACACCGTTCACCTCGGCGGCAGCCGCAGGACCGGCGGCCTGCGCGGCACCCGGCACCTCCGTGCCGTTCACGCCGGCCGGGGCGGGCGCGACGGGGACGACGGCGACGACAGGAGTGGCAGCGACGGGCTCGCCCGCCGCAGGCCCGGCGGCCTCGGCCGCGGGCGTCCCCTGCTGCTCGGGAGCGGCGGCGGGAGCGGGGGCCGGTACGGCCTCAGGGGCACCCGGCGCGAAGGCCGTCGCGCCGCCCTGCTCGGCCGAACCACCCGCAGCGGCAGGGCCGTTGGCGACCTGCTGGAACGCGGCACCGCCTGCCGGAGGCACCTGCGGCAGGGCCTCGGCACCGGCCGGCGCGGCCGGGACCGCGCCCGGCTGCCCGGCCTGGACGCCCGGCTGCCCGGCGAACTGCGGACCGTCGGCGGGGGCGGGCGCGAAACCGGGGGCCGGCGCGGCGGGCGCGGCCTGGGCGGAGGGCGCGGCGATGCCCTGGCCCTCGGAGACCGCGGGCGCCGACGTCTGGGCCGGGATCACGCTGTCGGCGTGCGGGATGAGCGAGACCAGCGAGGGGCCCCCGGCCACGGGCCACTCCGTGGCGACGGGCTCCGCGGTCTGCTGGGCGGGGATCGCCTCGTCCCGGGGCACGTCGAGGTACTCGGGGCCGGAGGTGGGCGGTCCCTGCGTGGTGACGGCGGGGCCGCGGTCGGCCAGTGACCGCACGGACACGCCGCCCGACGGGGTGTCCGTCACGGGCGGCCCCATGTGCAGCTGGCGGCGGGGCGGGGCGGGCGGTCCCTGCGGGTGGGGTGTCTCCACCGGTACCTCGGTCGGCACCTCGACCGAGATGACGTTGACCACGGAGGGGACCATCGCGGGCTGCGCCATGGAAGGGGCCGGGTGCTGTACCTGCGGCTGCGCCTGGGCGAAGTGCGGCTGGGCGAGGTGCGGCTGGCCGGGGTACTGCTGCGGCTCGAACGCGGCGGACGGGGACTCGGTCCACGCGCCCTGCGGGCCGGGCATCAGCAGGCCGTCGTCCTCGTCGTCGAGTCCGGGTCCCGCGGGCGGCTGGTCGAGATAGGTGTAGGCGGTACCGGGGGCGCCGTGGCCGGCCATCGGGTCCCCGCCCCAGGCGGCCTGCTGCGGTACGCCGTTGCCGTCAAGGCCGGTGTGCGGCGGGAGACCCGCTTCCCCGACGCCGTTCTCCGGCAGCCCCTCGCCGGGGATCTGACCGGTGTCCGTCATGCGTGCCCCTCGCCCATCGGTTTCGTCCTTCCAGCCGCCGTACCGCCCCGCGCCGCAGCCCTGGAAACAACAACGAGCGTGCCAGGGATGCGGCACGTCGGCGCCCGACGGCCCGAACAGCTGGACGGCCCGTCAACGTACGGCGACGGCACAACGATCCGTCAGCCTACCCCGCTGTGGGAGGCCGTCCGCTCCATCGTCCGCACCTCGGGACGTATCTCACACGATGCCCACATTTCCCCGCGCGACCAGCGGAAACGTGCTAGACCACGAAGGGTTGGCGGCGTCCGCGCCAACTGCCGTACGGGGCCCGGCCGGTGGGTGCCGGGCCGGTCCTCGGTCAGCGGCGGGTGCCGCTCAGCACGAAGGTGACGGCGCGCTCCCGTTCGGTCCAGTCGCTGCCCAGTTCGACCGACTGCACCAGGGAGCGCTCGACGTCGTAACCGCCCTCCTCCAGTGCCCGGGTGACCGCCTCCGCCTGGTCGCGGTTGGCCGCGGAGGTGACGATCCGCTCGGGCCTGCGGGCCGCACAGGCGGCGGTGACCTCGGCGTCGGCGGTGCCGATGCGCACGACGTCGGGCTCGGGCAGGTCCTCCAGCACCTGGGGGGCGGTGCCGTGGACGACCTGCATCTGGACCCCGTGCCCGCGGGCGGCGGCGGTGATCCAGTCGCAGGCGTCGGAGTCCCGTTCGACCGCGATGACGGCCGCGCCGAACCGGGCCGCCTCGACGGCCACCGCGCCGTCGGCCGCGCCGATGTCCCACACCAGGTCGCCGGTGCGCGGTCCGAGCCGGGCCAGTTGCAGCGCGCGCACCTGCGCGGGCACGTTGCCGCCGTACTCGCCGGACGGCAGGGCCCAGCCGCGGACGTCGCCGGGGAAGCCGGGATCGCGGCCGGCGATCCAGCCGCCGACCCGGCTGGCGGCGCCGGGCTGCGGGTCGCCCCAGCGCAGCGAGCGCGACGGGGCGGCGGGGGAGGAAGCCGAGGAGGTGGTGCCGCCGATGACCAGCACCACGTTGGGGTCGCGCCAGATGTGGTCGGCGACCTTGTCGGAGGTGAGGACGGTGACCTGCTCGCTGTCGGTGCCCAGCGCCTCGCAGATGACGAAGGTGCGGTGGACGCCGGTGAGCATCAGGGCGAGTTCGGCGGGGCCGGCGCCGGGCGAGGTGAGCACCGCGACCTTGGGGTAGGCACGGCAGACGTTGACGGCGCGCCGCAGGGTGCGGCTGGTGGCGACGACCACGCGGGCGTCGTCCCACGGCATGCCGGCGCGGGCGAACGACTGGGCGACGGCCGAGACGCCGGGGAGCACCTCGATCTCCAGACCGAGTTCCGGGGCGCGCAGGGCGCGGACGACACCGAAGAACCCGGGGTCGCCGTCGGCGAGCACGACGGCCGTGCCGCGGTGCTTGGCGATCCGCCGGGCGGCGATCTCGATGCTGCCGAGCACGATCTGCTCGGCTCCGGCGGGTACGTAGGGCAGGGCGAGATGGTGGCGGGTGCCGGCCACGAGGGTGGCGGCGCTCAGCGCGGCTCGGGCGGGGTCGGACGGGGGCGTGCCGTCCCATCCGATCACGGTGACCCGGTCGGCCATCGTCGTCTGCCTCCATGCCGTGTGCGGATCGCTGCGGGTCCCTGTGATGAGGGGGCGGGATCCACCGGCAGGTCGCGGCGGAGGGCCCGGGTGAGAACCCTAACCCGGGCGGGCGGCGGCGGGGACGGCGCGGTCAGCGCCAGTCGGCGTAGGCCCCGTAGTCGCTGCGCGCGTCGTACAGGTCGGCGTCGGAACCGGGTTCCGGGGCGTCGTCGAGGTCCTCGGGGAGCAGGCTCCAGACCAGCAGGTCGGTGCGCGTCTCGGTCCAGCCGCCGGCCTCGCCGGAGGAGCGGTCCTCGGCGCGGGTGCGGACCAGTCCGGCACCGCGCAGCACGCCCTCGCTGACGCAGCCGATCTTCTGGGCGACCTGCTGGGAGGCGGTGTTGTCGGCGGCGGTGCGCAGTTCGACGCGCTGGAAGCCCTGCTCGTCGAAGAGCCAGCGGCAGACGGCGAGCACGGACTCGCTGGCGTAGCCCTCGCCGCGGGCCCAGGGGGCGGTGAGGTAGCCGATCTCGGTGCCGAGGATCCGCCAGTCGGTCCGCTGCAGGGTGACGGTGCCGACGAGCCGCTGGGTGAGGAACTCGGTGACGGCCAGCACCAGGCCCCGGCCCTGGGTGCGCTCGGCCTCGGCGGCCCGGGTGACGAAGTCGCGGGCGTCCTCGGCGGTGTACGGATGCGGCACCCCGGTCCAGGCGGTGACCAGCTCGTCGTTCATCATCTCCACGAGCGCGGGGATGTCGGCCTCCTCGTACGGGCGCAGCACCAGACGATCGGTGCTGAGGGTGGTGTCCGGGAAGGTGGCTGTCATTCGCTGCTCCGTAACCAGGGCATGTGTGGATTGCACAGCATGCAGCATCATGCGCGGCGCCGTCCGGGCAGGGCCGCCGCGGGTGCGGTGGCCGTACGGTGGCGAACGCCCTTCCAGAGTAGGGGGAATGCCGGTCAGGTCGGGTATCCGTGGACGTCATCCGATGCTGCTACCGTCAGCCCGCGTGACAGTGCACCACGCAGCAGGAGTCGGTTACCAGCGGGCGGCGGGCGTCTACGAGCGCTCGCGGCCCTCCTATCCGATCACGGCGCTCGCGGCCCTGGCCGACGCGTTGCCGCTGGAGGCGGGCCGCACGGTGGTCGACCTCGGGGCGGGGACCGGGAAGTTCACCCGGCTGCTGGCGCTGACCGGCGCCGAGGTACTGGCGGTGGAGCCGGTACGGGAGATGCGCGAGCGGCTCGCGGAGCTGCTGCCGGGCGTGGCGGTGACGGCGGGCACGGCGGAGTCGACGGGCCTGCGGGAGGACTGCGCGGACGCGGTGGTCGCGGCCCAGTCGTGGCACTGGTTCCAGGCGGACGAGGCGGTCGCGGAGGTGGAGCGGCTGCTGCGGCCCGGTGGCGCGCTGGTGCTGGTGTGGAACACCTACGACACGTCGGTGCCGTGGGTGCGGGACTACCAGGACATCTACTTCCGCCTCGCGCCGCGCGACCTGCCGAGCCCGCCGCTGGCCGCGCGCCCCGGTGAACCGGGCGGCTGGCGGGAGGCGTTCGAGGAGCGCAAGGGCTGGGGTCCGGTCGAGGAGCGGCACTGGCCCAACCCGCACCGCACGACCGTGGAGGACGTGGTGGAGCGGATGATGTCGTCGAGCCACATAGCCGTGCTGGACGCGGCCGCACAGGGCCGGGTCCGCGCCGAGGTCGAGGCGGTGCTGGCGGCGCACGGCGTGAGCGGGGGCAGCGACGCCATCGACCTGCCGTACACCACGGACGTGTACTGGCTGCGGTACGGCTGAGGGCCCGTGCCGCCGCGGGGTGCGGCGGGCACGGGCCCGTTGCGCGCTCGGGGGGTTGAGGGTCGGGCCCAGGTCCCGCTGGCGGGGGCGGTCAGGCGGCCTTGCCGAACGCGGGGATCACCGCGCCCTTGAAGGTGTCCTGGATGTACGTCTTCACCTCGGGCGAGTTGAGCAGTTCGGCGAGCTTGCGCACCCGGGGGTCGTTCTCGTTGCCCTTCTTCACGGCGAGGAAGTTGGCGTAGGGGTTGCCCGCGGCCTTCTCCAGGACCAGCGCGTCCTTGGACGGGTTGAGCCCGGCCTGGATGGCGTAGTTGCCGTTGACCACGCCGGCGTCCACGTCGCCCAGCGAGCGCGGCAGCTGCGCGGCCTCCAGCTCCTTGAACTTCAGGTGCTTGGGGTTCGAGGCGACGTCGGCGGGGGTGGCGGTCTGCCCGGTGCCGGGCTTGAGCGTGATCAGGCCGTTGTCGGCGAGCAGGCTCAGCGCCCGCGCCTCGTTGGTGGTGTCGTTGGGCACGGCCACGCTCGCGCCGTCGGACAGCGCGCCGAGCGAGGTGATCTTGTGCGAGTACAGGCCGAGCGGCTCCAGTTCGACGTCGACGACGGGCACGATGTGGGTGCCGTTCTTCTTGTTGAAGTCGTCCAGGTACGGCTTGTGCTGGAAGAAGTTGGCGCCGACCTCGCCCTGTTCGGTGGCGGTGTTGGGCAGGACGTAGTCGGAGAACTCCTTGACCTGGAGGTCGAGGCCGGCCTTCTTCGCCAGGTGGTCCCGGACGAAGTCCAGGATCTGGGCGTGCGGGGTGGGGCTCGCGGCGACGACCAGCGGGCCGGAGGTGTCGCCGGCCGCGGAGGAGCCGGAGGAGCCGCAGGCGGTCAGGCCGAGCGCGAGCGCTCCGGTGGCCAGGGCGGCGGCGGTGTACTTCACGGTGGTACGCACGAAAAGTGCCTCTTTCTTGTGGGTGGTGCCGTGGGTGGTGCAGCCCCGCAACGTCGCGGGGCCAGGGTGTGGGGGGAGGTTCCGGGGTCCTGCTCAGGGACAGGACGTGGGCGCCGGGGACGGCGCCGGGTCGACGTCGGCGGCGCCGGCCGCCGGGTCGGTTTCGACCGGGCCGGCCGCCGGGGAGGGCTCGGCCTTGGTGCGAAGGCGCAGCAGCCGCAGCCGCGGGGCGGCGCCGGACCGGCCGCGCCGGGCGACGGACCTGGCCGCGAGGTCGCCGGCCAGCTGCACGAGCGTGACCAGGACGGCGAGCACCGCCACGATCACCCACATGAAGCCGGTCTCGAACCGCTGGTAGCCGTAGCGCAGGGCGAGGTCGCCGAGCCCGCCGCCGCCGACCACGCCGGCCATCGCGGAGTAGCCGACGAGCGCGATGACGGTGGTGGTCACGCCGGCCAGCAGCGAGGCGAGCGACTCGGGCAGCAGGACCTTGCGGACCACCGTCCAGGTGCTGCCGCCCATCGCCTGCACGGCCTCCACCAGGCCGTGGTCGACCTCGCGCACGGAGGTCTCCACCAGCCGGGCGAAGAACGGGGTGGCGCCCACCGACAGCGGGACCACGGCGGCCTGCCAGCCGATGGTGGTGCCGACGATCCCGCGGGTGAAGGACATCAGCGCGATCATCAGGATCACGAACGGCAGCGAGCGGCCGACGTTCACCACCGCGCCGAGCACCCGGTTGACCGGAAGGCTGCGCAGCAGCCCGCCGCGGTCGGTGAGCACCAGCAGGACGCCGATCGGCAGTCCGGCCGCGACCGAGATCACCGTGGACCAGCCGACCATGCGCAGCGTCTCGCCGAGCGCCTGGGTGAGCAGCGGCTGCATCTGCGACCAGGTCACTTCACGGCCTCCGCGCTCGCCGCGGCAGCCACGTCGGCCACATCGACCTGGAGGCCCAGCTCGCGCAGGTAGCCGATCTGCACGACGTTGTCCTCGAACCGGCCGGGCAGTTCGATCCGCATCCGGCCGACCTGGCGGCCGTCGACGGTCTCCATGGCGGCGCCGAGGATGGACACGTCGACGTTGTAGGTGCGGGCCAGTTGCGAGATCACCGGCCGGCTGGCGCTGTCGCCGTGGAAGGTCAGGTCGACCACGGTGCGGTCGGGCGCCGAGGCGCGGCCGCCGACGGGAAAGAGCTCGCCGGCCAGTTCGGAGCCGGGGGTCGCGAGGAGTTCGGGCACGGTGCCGGATTCCACGATGCGTCCGCCTTTCATGAGGGCCGCCGAGTCGCAGACGGCCTTGACCACGTCCATCTCGTGGGTGATGAGCAGCACGGTGAGGCCGAGCTGCCGGTTGAGGTCGCGCAGCAGCCGCAGTACGGAGCGGGTGGTCTCCGGGTCGAGCGCGGAGGTGGCCTCGTCGGAGAGCAGCACCTTGGGGTCGCCGGCGAGGGCGCGGGCGATGCCGACGCGCTGCTTCTGCCCGCCGGACAGCTGTGCGGGGTAGGCGCGGGCCTGGTCGTCGGACAGGCCGACCAGGTCGAGGAGTTCGCGGGCCCGGCGGGCGCGGTCGCGCCGGCCGGCGCCGCCGAGGATCTCCAGCGGCAGCTCCACGTTCTCCTGCGCGGTGCGGGAGGAGAGCAGGTTGAAGTGCTGGAACACCATGCCGATGCCGGCGCGGGCGGCGCGCAGCGCGGCCGGGGCCCGGTCGGTGCGGCCGGCCAGCGCGGTCAGCTCGCGGCCGGCCACCTCGACGGTGCCCGAGGTGGGGCGTTCCAGCAGGTTGACGCAGCGGATCAGGGTGCTCTTGCCGGCGCCGCTGCGTCCGACGACGCCGAAGACCTCGCCTTCGCGCACGGTGAGGTCCACCCCGTCCAGGGCGGTGACCTCACGGCCGCGCGAGCGGTAGACCTTGCGCAGGTCGGTGGTGGTGATCACGATCGCGTCCATCACGTCCGGGCACGCGGCAGGAGACCGGCCGGTGCGGGGGCTTGCGGTGGTCCGCGGCACACTGCGGCCCTGGGCGGGCCTGCGGGACCGGCGGCGGGGCGCGGCCGGGGCGTGTGACGCGGGGGTGCCTGCCGGGTCGGCAGGGCGGATGTCGGGGGAACGACGAGGGCGGCGCGTGGACGTGCCGCCGGGTCTCGCTTCGGGGCGCGAGACTCAGGTTTTCCGGGCCCTCAGTCAGTCACACATTCGACAGGCACGACGCGCACCGGGCATGCAGCGGACACCGGGCGTGGTCGCCTCGGTCGCGTGGCTGCGGCGGTTCGTCGTGGTCATGTGCCCCAGTAAAGCAGAGACCCGGCCAGGTTCCGAATTGCGGTCCGTCTGTTCATTATGCGGACACATTCCGTCTCCCCGGGGCCGTGCGCCCGTCCCAGGGGGCGGAATCGGGCGGGGTGACCGGCCGTAATACAGTCATCGCATGGTCGACGCGGTCATCATCACGGTCTCCGTCACGGCGCTGCTGCTCGCGGCGTGGTGCGGTCTCGCCGCGTACCGCGACTCGCCGACCAAGGACTGGCACTTCATCGGCATGGCCGTGGTCACGCTGGCCGCGCTCGTCCAGCTGGTGGTGTCGCTGGTGCAGCTCGCCCGCGGCGAGCGGCCGGACCACGGGATGGCGGTCTTCCTCGCCTACCTGATCGGCGCGGCCTGCACGATCCCGGCGGCGGCCTTCATGTCCCTTGCCGAGCGCACCCGTTGGGGCTCGGCGGTGGTCGCGGCCGGCGGTGTGATCCTGGCCGTGCTGGAGCTGCGGCTGCACGAGATCTGGGGGGCCGGCCATGGCTGACGCCAGCGAGACCGGGAACGAGACCGGTCGCACGACCGAGGAGAGCGACGTGACCGCGGACCCGACCGCCGCCGGCGAGCAGCCGGCGGCCCCGAAGGCCGGCATCGGCACCGGCCCCGGGCGGCTGCTGCTGTGGCTCTACGGCATCTTCACGGTGGCGGCGCTGTCCCGCTCGATCGTGCAGATCAGCATGAAGTTCCACCACGCGCCGCTGGCCTACACGCTGTCCGCGGTGGCCGGCGTGGTCTACGCGGTGATCCTGGTCGCCCTGTCCAAGGGCGGCGAGTCGGCCCGCCGGGTCGCGCTGGTGTGCTGCTCGGTCGAGCTGGTGGGGGTGCTCACCGTCGGCACCCTGACGGTGGCCGACGCGTCGGCGTTCGCCGACTCGACGGTGTGGTCGTACTACGGCGCGGACTACCTGCTGCTGCCGCTGGCGCTGCCCGTGACGGGCCTGCTGTGGCTGCGCCGGGCCGGGCAGGCGGCGACGGCCGCGCCCGCGAAGGCCGCGGCGGGCGGCGAACCGCGCGGCTAGGTTCCGTCCGAGGCTCTGCCGGCCGGGGAGCGGCAGACGTCAGGCCCCGCCGGGCCGGAGCGGACTCCGGGCCGGCAGGGCCTGCGGGGTGCGGCGCGGTTCAGGCGCTCGCGGCGTAGGGGGAGTTGCTCTGCGCGGCCTTCTCCATGTGGACCAGGCTCAACCGGCGGGTGACCGGCTCAGCGGCACCGACCTGCTCGTAGCCGAGCTTGCGGTACATCCGCAGGTTGACCTCGCTGCGGTGGCCGGTGAACAGCCGGTACCGCTTGGCCTCGGCCTCGTCGGCCAGCCGGCCTTCGAGGGCCGCCAGCAGCCGGCCGCCGAGGCCGTGCCGCTGCAGCCGCGGGTGGACGATGAGCTTGCCGATGCGGGCGGTCCCGTCCATGTCGACGGCGCCGCGCACGGAGCCGACGACCTCCTCGCCGAGGCGTGCGACCAGGACGACGGACTGCGCGAGTTCGGCGCGCAGGTCGTCCAGGGTCTGAGTGAGCGGCTCGATGGTGTAGTCGCCGTACAGCTCCGCTTCGCCCTGGTAGCAGAGGTACTGGAGTTTGAGGATCTTCTCCGCGTCGTTGTCGTCCGCCGCGGAGATGGTCACGCTCATGCCCATGCGCGCAGGCCTCCCCTTCGATTCCGTCCGGGCAGTTGAGGGTGGGTGTGAGCGCCCGGAACGTGTGCCTGAGCGGAGGTTGGTGCTGATGTGCGCCGCCTCCGTGGCGCCGATGATCGCACAAACTTCCGGCCGGGTACCGGCGTGCGGCGCCCGTCTCAGTCCGGTCCGGGGGCGCCGAGGGTGCCCGCTGCCGCTGACTGTTTACCGTGCATTACCCCGTCCTGGCAGGGGTCCAACCCTCGAATTCAGGATCGTTCGCAGGCACCCGAGGCAGCGCGAGCGCAGCGGTCCGAGGCTGCCCTGTGAGATTCCCAACTCCCGGGAGATTTCCCGGTAAGTGGGGTCGGAACGGGACATCAGCGCCGTGACCACCTGCGGGCAGCGGCCGGGCAGCAGGGGTACCGCGGCCCGCACGGTCCTGCGCTGCTCGGCGGCGATCACCATCTCCTCCACACCGCGGGCGCCGCGGGCGGCTGGACCGCCGCCGAAGTCGAGGGCGAAGTCGGCGTAGGGGTGCTGGTGGCGGGTGGCGCCCGCGGCGGCGCGGGCCTCGTCGCGGACCGCGCGGCGGATCCAGCGGCCGGGTTCCGCGGGCGGCGTCGCGCACTCCAGCAGCCGTACCCACACCGCCTGTTCGAGGTCGGCGGCCTCGACGCGGCCGGGCAGTTCCGCGGCCGCGGCCTCGGCGGCCAGCAGCGGGCGCAGCCGTGCGTACGCGGCACGGTCGGCCGCCCGGCCGTCCTGCGGCCGGTGCTGCGGCTGGTGCTGCGGCGGATGGGTACGGCCCTGCGGCCGGTCCTGGCGGAGGTGCATGGGGATGTGCATACCGGCTCGCACGCCGCGGCCGCGCGGGGCGGTTGCCGGCGCCGCCG
>WRCZ01000093.1 GCA_009783685.1 Actinomycetes bacterium | reverse complement strand
CGGGTTCTTGCCCAGGCCCGAGACCGAGGTGTAGAAGCCCACCTGGTCGTTGAGGCCGTTGTACGTGCCGGGCTTGAAGAACACCTGGTAGCGGGCGTCGCCGAACTGGTTGCTCTCCTGCTGCGAGAACATCTGGTCCAGCTGCGCCTGGATGTTCGGCGTCGAGGGGTCGAAGACCTTGACGTTCGGGCCGAGGTCGCCGCCGCCCTGGATCGGCCCGGTTCCGCCGCCGTCGCTGCCGGCCGTTCCGTAGACCTGGAACTCCCAGAGGGAGTAGCCGTACTGGGTGGCGCGGGTGGTGCCGTACATGCGGACATAGCGCCCGGAACCGTTTACGGCGAGTGTCTGTACGCCGCCGGTGCCGGTGGTGGTGGAGTAGATGTCGGTCCAGTTGGTGCCGTCGGTGGAGGTCTGGATCTTGAACGCGGTGGCGTACGCCGTTTCCCAGTTGAGGGTGACGGAGGTGACGGTGGCGGTCGCGCCGAGGTCGACCTGGAGCCACTGGGGGTCGGAGGCGGCGCTGGACCAGCGGGTGCCGGTGTTGCCGTCCACGGCCGCCGAGGCCGGGGTGCCGGCGTTCTCGGTCGAGGACGCGGTCGCCGTCTTGCCCTGCGACAGCAGGGTGTCGGCGGCGTGCGCGGCGCGCATCGGCACGACGAGGAGCAGTGAGGCGAGGAGCGCGGTGACCACTGCGGCGACGGTGTTGCGCCGGCGCCACGGAGCCGCTGATCTCAGCGCCGTCGTGCCGGTGGGGGGAGCGAGCATGAGCAACTCTCCTGGTTCCACGGGTGGGGGGCAGGGTGGGGTTCGTCCGGTCGCGGGGCGGCCGGGCGGTGAGATGCCGTGAACAACGCGAAGTCCGGTCGGGCGCCTGCCGATTGACGACTGAGAGCGCTCTCCCGTGCACTCCGGAATGTTTCTCCCTGTGTTTCATCCATGTCAAGAGTTGTGCACAAGGCCCGTTGGCCGAACGGCCGCAGCGGCGCCTTGGTGGTGCGGGGCCGGAATTGTCTCCAACTCATGAAGACAGCAGGGGTCTTGACAACCCGGCAGTGTTCAAGTTCGAAGTGGCGGCAGAGTCGCGGACACGGCGAAGGGGGCCGCCCCGGCGTCGTGCCGGGGCGGCCCCCTCAGGGCCTCACGTCAGGCCGCCCGGAGGGCGGCAGGCGCGTGACGGGTCAGGCGGTGGTGGCCACCTGCCGGCGGTGCCGGCGGGCGTAGTAGAGCGCACCGGCACCGAAGACGAGCGCGGCCGCGGTGATGCCGATCGGGAGGGCCGGGGACGTGCCGCCGGTCTCCGCCAGGGTCTGCGTGGTGGGGTTGTTGCCGGAGCCCGAGCCGGTGCCGCCGCTGTTCGCGTTGTTGGACGGCGCGGCCGGGTTGGTGTTCTTGTTGATGTGCTTGACCGACTTCACGGAGCCGTTGTCGTTCAGCAGCACCTGCAGGTTGTTCGGGTGCTTGAAGTCGAAGGCGCCGTCGAGGGAGTTGGCCCGCTGGTCGAACGAGGCGTCGCCGACGCGGCCGGTCTTCCAGTTGTCCTCGATGAACTTGGTGACCGAAGCCTGCTCGGTGCGGGTGTGGTCGACCGAGTTCACCTTGCTGTAGGGCGAGATGACCAGCAGCGGCTGGCGGGTGCCGGGGCCGCAGCGGTCGGCGTAGCCGCCGGCCGACGCCGGACCGGCCTGGCACGCCGGGCTGTCGGTGGCCTTGCCGTTGGAGCCGACGGTGCTGTCCTTGGAGCCGTTCTGCGGCGTGGCGTAGGCGTGGTCGTACCAGCCGTCCGAGTCGTCGTAGGCCACGACGACCGCGGTGTCCTTCCAGGAGGACGAGGACTGGATCGCGTTGATCTCCTTGACCAGGAAGTCCTGCTCGTCCGTCGGGTCCGAGTAGGCGGCGTGGCCGTCCTGGTACTCCGCGGCCTTCAGGAAGCTGACGGCCGGCAGGCTGCCCGCCTTGAGGGCGGCGTCGAAGTCGGTCAGGTCGTAGTTGTGGTTCGCCTGGCCGTTGTGCCCGATCTCGGCCGTGTTCTTCGGCGCGAGGTGGTGCGGGTTCGACGTGGACTTGTAGTACTGGAACGGCGAGTGGTGGGGGCTGTAGTCCACCGAGGAGGCGCCGCCGATGTTGGTGTGGGTGCTGCCGGCGCAGCTGGCGTAGTCACCCTGCTTGCCGTCCCACGCGGTGGAGGGACGGAAGCCGCCCTGGAACCAGCCCCACGTGACGTTCTTGGAGTTGAGCAGGTCGCCGACGTTCTTGCCCTGCATGACGGCCAGGGCGTTGCTGCTGGTGTGGCTGTTGTCCGAGCAGTCGTCGAACGCCGGGTCGGGGTCGTTGATGACCGTGCCGACGCCCTGCGCGTTCGGGGACAGGACCGTGTACGGGTCCGGGGTCGTCGTCTGCTTCGGGTTCTCGGTGCCGGTCGTCGGGTCGACCGAGATCACGCCGTGCGTCTGGCCCGCGATCAGGTTCAGCGCGCCCGGGGTGGAGGGACCGTAGGTGCTGCTCCACGAGTTGTCGCCGAGCGAGTAGTGCTGGGCGTAGTTCCACAGACCCGTGACGGTGTTGCCGTCGTAGTAGTCCATGACCAGGCCCGGCTCGCCGAACAGGCCGCCGGAGCACTTGCTGGTCTCGGTGTTCTGCACGTACGCGTCGGCCTTGCCGCCGTTGGCCGCGTACTGCTCCGGACCGTAGCCGTGGTTCTGGTCGCAGGTGAGGGCCTGCGACGGGGTCAGCCGCTTGGGGGCGTACTGGTTCGGGTTGGTCTTCAGCAGACCGGCGTGGCCGAGGGTGTCGATGTCCTTCGGCGTCTTCTTGTCGGCCGTGAACTTCGTGCCGTCGGTGTTCGCCGCCACCGGGTAGCTGCCGAAGTAGTGGTCGAACGACACGTTCTCGTCGTAGATGACGACCAGGTGCTTGATCGGGGTCGAGGTGCTGCCGCCCCCGTGCGCGGGGGAGTCGGCGTAGGCCGGCGCCGTGCCGCCCAGCAGTACGAGCGCCGCCGTGCCGGCGTACGCCCCCCAGCGTGCCGCACGCAGGCGTGCGCCCGCCCGACTTCTCCTGCCCGTACCGCTCGTGGTGCTCATGCTGTGTCAGCCTCCGCTAACTGGTGCTTTCCGGCGTGCTGCGTGGATCTCGTGCACGTGTCGAACGCGATCGTCTTGGGGGTCAACTACGCGGCATCGGCCCCATGGTGGCGTCGGGGTGAACAGCGGGTCAGATAATCATGGGAAATGCTTGACCATCCCTTTGCTTGCCATCCGGGCCGGTCGGGGAGTGCTCAGGCCAGCAGGGCGCGTCCCAGCCAGTCGCCGCGGTCGCGTACGCCCGGCAGCGCGAAGAAGTAGCCGCCGCCGAACGGGGTGATGTAGTCGACCAGGGGCTCCCCGGCGAGCCGCTTCTGCACCGTCTCGAACTGCCGCGTGAGGTCCTGCTGGTAGCAGACGAAGATCAGCCCGACGTCCAGGTTCCCGTTCGCGTCCATGCCGCGGTCGTAGTTGTAGCCGCGGCGCAGCAGCCGGGAGCCGTCGGTCTTGGCGGTGCGCGGGTTGGCCATCCGTATGTGGCTGTCCAGCGGGATGACGTCGCCCATCGGGTCGTCGGCGAACTTCGGGGTGTCGAACTCCCGGGAGCCGTCCAGCGGCGCGCCGGTGTCCTTGGCCCGGCCGAACATCCGCTCCTGCTCGGTGATCGAGACCCGGTCCCAGAACTCCACCAGCATCCTGATCAGCCGCACCACCTGGTACGTGCCGCCGGTCGTCCAGGCCGGCTCGCCGCCGCCGTCCACCCACAGCAGGCGCTGCGCGGTCGCGGCGTCGGCGACGTCCGGGTTGGCGATGCCGTCCTTGAACCCCAGGTGGTTGCGCGGGGTTCCGCTGGGCCGCGGCGGGTTGGTGAAGCCGTCGAGCCGCCAGCGGACCTGGAGGCCGCCGCGGGTGTGCCGGGCGATGTCGCGCAGCGCGTGCAGCACCGCGTCCTGGTGCGGCGCGCTCAGCTGCAGGCTCAGGTCGCCGTGGCACCAGGCCGGATCCAGGTCGTCGTCGGGGAACGCCGGCATCGTGCCCAGCCGCAGCGGTTTGCGGTCCTTCAGGCCGAACCGGTCGTCGAACAGCGAGGCGCCGACCCCGGCCGTGACGGTCAGCCCGTCGCCGGGCACCTGCGGGCCGAGGGTGCCGCTGTCCGAGGGCGGGGCGGTGATGCCGAACGCCTGCGGGGTGCCGCCCGCGGTCAGGAACCGGGCCCGCTCGGTGAGGGTGCGCAGCAACTCGGTCAGCTCGCGCCGGTCGGCGGCCGTCACGTCGAACGAGACGAAGGCCGTGGCCTGCTGGACGGTCCGGGTGATGCCGGCCTGGTGCTCGCCGTGGAAGGCGGAATCCTGGCCGTCGGCCTGGCCGCCGGCCTGCCCGTCGCTCCCGGTGGCGGACGGCGCCGGCGTGGCCGCGTGCGCGCTCTGGCCGGTGAGCGCCGTGGCGGCGGCTCCCGCCCCGGCCACCGCGCCCACGGTCCCGACACCGAGCGCCGCCCCGCGCAGGAACCCGCGCCTGCGCAGCTCTCCTGCCGCGTCACGGGTGTCGCTCATGCCGTCCTCCGTACGTCGAAGATCGCCGCCACCGGGGCGAGTTGTTCCAGGAGTGCGCCGGTGTCGGCGTTGATCTGCTCGCGCTGGGCCCGGCCGAGCCGGTCCAGCGGGGTCCAGCTGCCGCCGTGGCCGGCGGCGTCCAGCGCGTGCTGGAGCCGGTCGAGGGCCGCGTCGAGCTGCGGCAGCGCCGGGTCGCGCGGGGCGAGCAGGGAGCGCAGCCGGGTGAGGATCTCGCGCGTGCCGTCGAGGTTGGCGCGTGCGGTCGCCAGGTTGGTGCCGCTGCCGTAGTCGGTGCGCCCGGTCAGCTCGAACTGCTCGGTGTTCTCCATGATCTCGTGGGCCCGCAGGCCCATGTCGGCCGGATCCATCCGGGCCTGCGACCAACTGTCGCGCAATGCCTTCACGTCGCTGTCGAGTTTCGCCGCCGGAGCCTTGAGCGACGAGGCGGCCGCGCCGTGCCACAGCCCGTACTCCACCCGGTGGAAGCCGGTGAAGGACGGGTCGTCCACCGCGCCCGGTGTGCGGGCCGCCGTGCCGTTGATCGCACCGTCGGCGTCGCCGAACGTCCCGTACGCCGCGCCCATCCGCTCGTACACCAGGTGCGCGGAGAGCCAGTCCCGCTTGGCGGCGGTGAGGTCGCCGCGGTCGATGTCCGCCTTCAGGACGGCCGTGCCGCGGGCCAGTTCGGACATCCGGGCGCCGATCCACTGCTGGTAGCCCAGGGTCGGCGGGATCATGTCGTGCTGGGTCACCGGCAGCGTCGCCGGGCCCTGCGACGTGGTGCCCGGGACCGTGACCGAGGGGCCGGTCACCGCGTCGGTGTCCTCCTGAAGGCACTTGAAGGCGTACGTGCCGCTGCCCAGGTCCACCAGCATCGACCGGGTGGTCCCGGGGGCCAGTCCCTCCAGCTCGCCGTACAGCTTCCCCGACTTGGGGTCGGCGAGATACACCTCGCTCGCGCTGCCACCGGAGTTGTGCAGGTCGAAGACCTGGGTGCCGGCGCGGGGGCGGGTCCAGCCCTTGCCGCAGCTTCCGGTCGACACGTCGACCGCCGTGTGCGGCAGCCCGTCGGCGGCCGGGGTGGGCGTGCCGCCCTTGGCGTCGGCGGCGTCCGTGCCGTGCCCGCCGCCGGCGAGCACCGCGACGGTGACCACCGCGGCGACCGCCACCACGGCGCCGGCGGCGAGGACGAGGGTGCGTGGCCGGCGGGAGAGCGGCGGCGGGGGATCGGCGGTTATGCCGCCCGGTTCGGCGTCCGCCTCCGCGACCTGCTCGGGGTCGGGTTCCGCGGCTGCGGGCGCGGGTTCGCTGTCGGATTCGGCGGGCACGCCGGCCTCCGGTGATGTTGCAGTGGGTTCGTGGCGCCGCTCATGCTAGGCACGCGGTGCTGTGCGCACCCACCCGCTCAGGGGGCGGCGGCCCATAATTCCCGCGCAGTTCACCCACTCGACACTGTTAGGGCACCCTAACCTGGGTTTCGGGGCCGGTCGCCCGCCCGCCGGCGCTTCCCACCGGTCCGCTGGTCGGCGTGCCGCCGCTGTCCGGAACGGGAGGGGGCGGCGGTGCCGCGGACCCGGCTCGATGCCCCGTCGCCCCACCGGCCGTGCTCCGCCGCCCTGTTGTCCTGCCGCGCCTACGGGGCCTGTGTCCCGTTCACCGACCTGCCGCCGGAGGAGGTCGCCCTGGCCACGGCGGCCGGCCGCCCCGCACACCGGGGCGCCGCGTCCACCGGACGGCCGGCGCTCCGCGGCGCGCCCGGCGGGAGCGAGTCCGCCGGCGCGCCGCGGAGCGCGAGCCGTGCCCGGGGATCAGCCGCAGCTGAGCAGCCCGGCCGAGTGCTTCTCGTTGAGGACGCGGAAGACGGCGTCGTGGACGTCCTTGGCGAACGTGCTGTTCTGCGGGATGCGGTTGAGGACCGCGGCCGTCATCGGGGCGATGTCGCTGGGCCGGACGGTCAGGACGATGTCGCCGCCCGCGGAGATGAAGTCGATCGCGCGCTGGGCGGGGGTGTGGTCCGCGACCGCGACCGCGTTGCCGAGGTCGTCGGAGATCACCACGCCCTTGAAGCCCAGCGAGCCGCGCAGCAGGCCCGTGATCACCTTGGAGGAGAAGGCCGCCTGGCTGGCCGGGTCGATCTTGGTGTAGATCGCGTTCGACACCATGATGAACGGGCTGCCGGCCTGCACGGCGCTGCGGAACGGCGCCAGGTACGGGTCGGTGGTGGTGGTGACGGTGTCCCTGACGTTCGCCGTCGTGTCCGTGTTGCCGGTGACCCGGCCCAGACCGGGGAAGTGCTTGGCCGTGGGCAGCACGCCCCCCTGCTGCATGCCGCGCAGGAACGCGGTGCTGTGCGTGGCGACGACGGCGGGGTCGGTGCTGTAGTAGCGCTGCAGCCTGCCGATCGGCTGGTTGACGTTCACCAGGTTCGGCGGCACGGTGTCCGCGACCGGCGCGAGGTTCATGTTGACGCCCGCGGCCTTCAGCTGCCGGGCCCAGGTCGTGGCGCTCGACTGCAGCGCCGAGGTGGTGAAGGTGCCCTGCGTCGTCGCGCTGGGGATGGTGCTGAAGCCCGGGCCGCTGAGGACCTGGACCTTGCCGCCCTCCTGGTCGGTGGAGACCAGCATGTGCACGGTGACCCCGCGCACCGTCGGCGAGAACCGCTGGGCCTGGTCGCTCACCGTCTTGAACGCCGAGGCTCCGGCGGAGCTGTGGCCCATCAGGAAGACCGAGCCGGCCCTGCCCTGGGTGATCGCGGTCGACTCCGACGACGTCATGCCGGTCGAGGTCACCGCCGTCATGAAGAGCTGGCCCACCCGCTGGGCCTGCGTCATCCCGTCGTAGACCCGGTTCACGCAGCTCTCCACCGCCGGGGGCGTCGGCGAGGTGTGCGGGGGCGGGGGCACGGGCTTGTGCGTGGTGCCGCCGGTGGCCGTTGCGGTGGGGGAGGTGGCTGCCGGCGTGGTGGGGGACGGCGACGGCGAGGCGGGGGAGGCGCTGGTGGCGCCGGCGGCGGACGAGGTGCCCGGCGCGGAGGTGGTGCCGTTGCCGCAGGCGGCGACGGCGACGAGCACTCCGAGGGCTATCGCTGCCTGGCCCCCGCGGGCCACGGCTCGGGGCCTGGCGGCACGGCGCCGCGAGGCGGTGGCGTGGACGGTCGGCTTGCGCACGGCGGAACCTCGCACCTCGTCGAAGGGTAGGGACGGTCGGGGCCCAGGGGGCGGAACCTGGATGCGGCCCCTGCTCCTCGTGGCACGTGAGGCGGCTGTCACCTGCTGTGACACGGAGAAACCCCCGTGAGATGGCCAGGATGCCTCCTCGGCACCCCCTCGCGCATCCCCAGAGGATGATTTCCGTACTGATGAGACGGTATTCCGGGTCCGGTCACCCCCTCTGCGACCTGCGCGTACGCGGGGCCGAGGAACTCCGGGGGCGGGCGACCCCCCGGATGGGTCAGGACCGCGGGGCCTCCGGGGCGGTCGGGCCCTCCACCTCGGCCAGCCGGCGCAGCAGGAAGCGGCGCTCCGCCTCGGTCGGGGCCAGCGCCAGCGCCTCCCGGTAGGCGGACGCGGCCGGGTGCCGCTCGCCGAGCCGGCGCAGGAGGTCCGCCCGGGTCGCGGGCAGCAGGTGGTAGCCGGTGAGCTCGCCGGCCGCGGCCAGCGCCTCGACGAGTTCCAGACCGCGGGCCGGGCCCTCGTCCATCGCCACGGCCACCGCCCGGTTCAGCTCCACCACCGGGCCCGGCGCCATCCGGGCCAGCTCCGCGTACAGCAGGGCGATCTGCTTCCAGTCGGTCTCCCGCGGGCTGGGCGCGTCGGCATGGCAGGCGGCGATCGCGGCCTGCACCTGGTACGGACCCGGCCGGCGGAGCGCCAGCGCACGGTCGAGCACGGTCACGCCCTCGGCGATCCGCGCGCGGTCCCACAGCGCCCGGTCCTGCTCCTCCAGCGGCACCAGGTCGCCGGCCTCGTCGGTGCGGGCCGCGGCCCGGGCATCGTGCAGCAGCATGAGCGCCAGCAGGCCGGCGGCCTCCGGCTCCCGCGGCATCAGGCGGGCCACCAGGCGGGCCAGGCGGATCGCCTCGGCGGTCACCCGTCGCTGGTCGGGGCCCGCCGCGCCCGGGGCGTATCCCGCGTTGAACAGCAGGTAGAGCACGGCCAGGACCGCCGACGTCCGCTCCGGCAGCACCTCGCGGCGCGGCACCCGGAACGGGATGCCGGCGTTGCGGATCTTGCTCTTCGCGCGCGTCAGCCGCTGCGCCATCGTCTTCTCCGGGACCAGGAAGGCCCGCGCGATCTCCGCGGTGCTCAGGCCGGTCAGCGTCCGCAGGGTCAGCGCGACCTGGGCGGGCAGCGGGAGCGCCGGGTGGCAGCAGGTGAAGATCAGCCGCAGCCGGTCGTCGGGCAGCGCGTCCCCGTCGGCGTCCTCGGGGACCAGGTCGCCGGTCGCCACCGGTTCCGGTGCGAGGCGGGCGGCCTGACGCAGCTTCACCGCCTCGTTGGCGGCGCGGCGCAGCCGGTCCACGGCGCGGTTGCGGGCGGTCGTGGTCAGCCAGGCGCCGGGGCTGCGCGGCACGCCGTCCCGCGGCCAGCGCTCCAGGGCCCGCTCGAACGCGTCCTGCGCGCACTCCTCGGCCAGGTCCCAGTCGCCGGTGACGGCGATGACGGCCGCCACCACCCGCCCCCACTCCTCGGACCAGGCCGCGGCAACTGCCTCCTTGACCCGGCCGTCGGGCGCCCCGGCCCGGGCGTCGCCCGGAGCACCGGGCCGCGGGGCGGCGTCCCCGCCGCCCCGCGCGCCCCCGGTACTCCCGTCGCTCATCGGGTGCTCACTCCGTCCAGAACGGCCGCACCTCGACCATCCCGTACTTGGCGACCGGGTGCTTCGAGGCGACCTCGATGGCCTCGTCGAGGTCGGCGCACTCGATGATGTCGAAGCCGCCCATCTGTTCCTTGGTCTCGGCGTACGGCCCGTCGGTGGTGAGCACCGCGCCGTCCCGGACCCGCACGGTCGTGGCGTCCTCGGCGTCGCGGGTGCGGTTGCCGGTCAGCCGCACCCCGCGCCGGGTCATCTCGTCGACCCACGGCTGCGCGTCCAGCTCCTGCGGGGTGGCGTCGAAGCCCTGGCCCTCACTGCAGATCAACAGCAGGTACTTCATGGCCCGTCTCCTTGTCTCGGGTGCCGCCGCGGGTCCTTCACCCGCGCGGTCACCCCTACGACGATCGGGATCCGGCCAGGACGACACTCCGGCCGGAGGAATTCTCTCCGCCTCAGGAAGTCTGTGCCCACCGGCCCGCCGACGAGCGGAACGGCACCAGCGCGCAGGCGACGGCCACCAGCGCGATCGTCGCGCAGAGCAGGGTGACGTCCGGGTGGCCGTGGCCGATCAGCGCGGCACCGGCCAGCGCGCCGAGGAACATCGCCGCCGCGGACAGCAGGCGCGCGCCCACCTTGCCGGACCGGCCGCCGCCGAGCACCGAGTCCGCGGCCATGCCGGTGATCGTCAACGTCAGCACCGTCGTGGTCAGATCGGGCACTCCCAGCCGGCGCACCACCGCGTTCTGGCCGCCCATGGCCAGCCCCAGCAGCACGATCAGGCCCCCGCGCGCCGCGCCCTCGGCCGGCAGGTCCACCGTCGCGCCCAGCACGCTCGCCCCGGCGACCAGCACCAGCTGCACGGCGGTGACGGCCAGCAGCAGCCGCGCCCGCTGACCCGGCATCACGTGGACCAGCCGTCCGCCCGCCGCCGCCCCGGCCATGAACGCGGCGAGCGCCAGCACCGAGGCGCTCACCGAGAACCCGCTCGACCCCGCCAGCGAGAAGGCGAGGAACACCACGTTGCCGGTCATGTTCGCCACGAAGACCCGGCCCAGGGCCAGGTAGCTGAACGCGTCGACCAGACCGGTGACGACGGTCAGCACGAGCAGCAGCGGGGGGAGCGGGCCGTGCGGCCCCGACATGTCGGGGACGAGCGTGGCGCGGGCTTCGCGGAGCGTGGTCTGCACGGCTCCATGATGGGGGACGGCGGCGGGGCCGGGGCTCCCGTGCCGCACGATTCCCGTGCCGGCCGCGCGGGGTGCGCGTTCCGCACCGGGACACGTCGGCGGCCGTGGTCCAGGGAGGGGTTCGGGACCACGGCCGCCGGGCGGGGGAGCGGGCCCTTGCGGGCCCGCCGGCAGGTCAGGCCTGGGCGAGCAGGCCGGCGCGGAGTCTGCCCAGCGTCCGGCTGAGCAGCCGCGACACGTGCATCTGCGAGTAGCCGAGCCGCTCGCCGATCTGGGCCTGGGTGAGCTCCTCGCCGAACCGCAGCTCCAGGAGCACCCGGTCCCGTTCCGGAAGCTCCTCGATCAGCGGGGCCAGGCTGTGGAAGTCCTCCACCAGTTCCAGTGCCGGATCGCACTCGCCGATCGCGTCCGCGAGGGTGCGGCCCTCGCCCTCGGCGCTGCTCTCCGCGTCGTTGTACGGGGTGTCGAGCGAGCCGGCGGTGTAGCCGTTGGCCGCGACCAGCCCCTCCAGCACCTCCTCCTCGGTCAGCTCCAGGTGCTCGGCCAGCTCGGGCACCGTCGGCTCGCGGTCGAGCAGCACCGACAGGTGCTCCTTGGCCTTGCTCAGCTCGACCCGCAACTCCTGGAGCCGGCGCGGCACATGGACCGCCCACGAGGTGTCGCGGAAGAAGCGCTTCATCTCGCCCACGATGTACGGGATCGCGAACGTGGTGAACTCCGTCTCGCGGGACAGGTCGAACCGGTCGATCGCCTTGATCAACCCGATCGTGCCGACCTGCACGATCTCCTCGTGGTCGGTGGCGGGCCTGTTGCGGTACCGGGCGGCGGCGAAGTGCACCAGCGCCAGGTTCATCTCGATCAGGGTGTTGCGCGCATAGGCATAGGCATGGGTGCCCTCCTCCAGTTCCTGGAGCCTGTCGAAGAACAGCTTCGACAGTTCCCGGGCGTCCTTGGGAGCCACTCCTGTTGCATCGTCGATCCAGGGGAGGCCGCCTGTGGCGTCGTCCACCGGCGTGGGCCGGGGGACGACAGCGGTCATTCCGTCCGTGCTCTCCGACTGCTCAACCTTTGCGGTCACGTCATCGCCTCGCACTCTTCCGACTGTTCGACGCCCGCCTGCCCCCGAAGCCGCGCCTTATGCCTGGCTGGTTGCCGAACTGCCGTCCGCGGAGCCCGTACCGAGCCGCTCCGCGAACCACTTCAGCTGGCTGACCTGCTGGAACGGGCCGCCGCCGTCATGGGCGTTGAAGTCGTACACCTCGATCTGCTTGCTGCTGCCGGCGTAGGCGTTGTACGCCGCGAACACCGTCGACGGCGGGCACACGTCGTCCTCCAGAGCGGTGGAGAACAGTGCGGGTGCGGTGGCGCGGGCGGCGAAGTGCACGCCGTCGAAGTACGACAGCGTCTCGAACGCGCGGGCCCTGCGGTCCCGGTGGACCGCCAGGTAGCGGCCGATCTCGCGGTACGGGTTCTTGTCCGTGAGGGTGGCGGCGCGCGGGAAGTCGCACAGGAAGGGCACGTCGGGCGCGACCGCCACGAGGTCCGGCACCAGCCCGGCCACCGCCAGCGTGATGCCGCCGCCCTGGCTGATCCCGGTCACCGCGGTGCGCGACGCGTCGGCCAGCGGGTGCGAGCGGGCGGCCTCGACGGCCCGCACGGCGTCGGTGAACACCCGCCGGTAGTAGAACTCCTGCGGGTCCTCTATCCCGCGGGTCAGGAAGCCGGGGGAGGACGGCGCGCTGCCCACCGGGTCCGGGGTGTCGCCGGAGGACCAGCCGCTGCCCTGGCCGCGGGTGTCCATCACGAAGTGCGCGAAGCCGGCCGAGGCCCACAGCAGATGGCTGTGCGCGTGCCCCCGGCCGCCGCCGTAGCCGACGAACTCGACCAGCAGCGGCAGCGGTTCGGTGGTTCCGGCGGGCAGCACCAGCCAGCCCTTGACCCGGTGGCCGCCAAACCCGGAGTACGTCACGTCGTACGTCTCCAGCGTGGTGAGCCCGGTCGGCACGCGGGTGAACACCGCGTCCAGGTCGTGCCCGCGCGTCTCGGCCAGGGTCTGCGCCCAGAACGGGTCGAAGCCGTCCGGCTCGGCGGCGGCGCTGCGGTAGGCGCGGAGCTTGTCCAGGGGCAGGTCGAACAGGGCCATCGGGATCCTTCGCGGGTGAGCCGGCTGGTGATCGCTCTCACCGTACGACCGCGGCTGCCGCCTCCAGCAGGGGAGTCTCACGAGGTGGGACCCGCCCGGGCCGCCGCCCACCCGCCCGCGCTCCGGGGCCCCCGGGGAACGGCGCGCCGGATCAGGCGGCGGGTCCACCCGGGTGCCGGCGCAGTCCGGCCACCAGCAGGTCGAGCAGGCGGCCCGCCTGCTCCCGCTGCTCGGGGGTGCCGGCGGCCATGCCGATGCCGCCGAGCGCGGTCACCACGTCGGCGGCGCTCACGTCGTCCCGCAGCGACCCTTCGGCGACACCGGCCGCCAGCAGCGCGCCCACCGCGCCGGTCAGCCGGTCGCGGCTGTGGGCGAACGGGTTGCCGCCGGAGGCGATCACGGCCTTGAGCGCGTCGCCCATGCCCCGTTTGGCCGCCATGTAGTCGATGAAGTGGTCCATCCACGTCCGCAGCGCCTGGACCGCGGTGCCGGTCTCCAGCAGCTGGGGTGCGAAGTCGCACAGCCGGTCCAGCTCGTTGCGGTAGGCGGCGTCGACGAGCGCCTCCCGCGTGGGGAAGTGACGGTAGAGGGTGCCGATGCCCACGCCCGCCTCCTTGGCGATGGCGTCGAGCGTGACGTCCGCGCCGTCCTCGGAGAACGCGCGCACCGCCACGGCCAGCAGCCGGTCCCGGTTGCGCTGGGCGTCCGCGCGCAGCGGACGGGGGGCGGTGTCCGCCACGTCTGCCTCCTCGCTGTCCCGCCGTCACGGAACGTGTCGTGCCGGACGGAGCCTGTGCCATCGATGCGGAGCCGGCTCCGCTTGCAACCGGAGTCGCCTCCGTTTAGCCTGGCAGGCGTAGCGGAGGAACCTCCGGATATTCATCGTACCCGGCCGCGTCCCCGCCGCGCACGCCCTGGCCG
>WRCZ01000092.1 GCA_009783685.1 Actinomycetes bacterium | reverse complement strand
TCGGCCGCCGACGGCACCGCCACCGGGACGTACCGGCTCGTCAACCGGTACAGCGGGCTGGTGATCGGCCTGTCCGCGTCCACCGGCCGGCTCGCCGAGACGACGCCCACCCGCGCCTGGAGCGACACGAGCGGCAGCAGCGTCGGCGGCGGCCGCACCGCGGCCGAACAGACCCTGGGCATCACCCCCGTGGGCACCGCCACCGGCGGATCCCTGAACGGCACCCACACCCTCACCGCCTCCGGCAAGGCGCTCGACAATCCGGGGCACAGCACCACCGCCGGCACCCAGCTCATCACGTACGGCCCCAACGGCGGCAGCAACCAGTCCTGGACGTTCACCCAGCAGGCCGACGGCACCTACCAGCTCACCAACGCCCAGTCGGGGCTGTGCGCGGACGTCGACGGCGGCTCGACCACGGCCGGCGCCGCCGTCATCCAGTGGACCTGCGCCGGCGGCAGCAACCAGCACTGGACGGCCACCCTCCGGTCCGACGGCAGCTACACGCTGGCCTCCGCCAAGTCCGGTCTGCTGCTGACCACCGCGTCCACGGCCGACGGCGCCCTGGTCACCCAGCAGGCCGACACCGGATCCGCCCTCCAGCACTGGACCATCGGCTAGCCCCCCAAGTCTCCTTCACCTCCGGGTCTTTCGAGGCCCTCGCGTTCTCCGACCCCCCACCCCCCCACGGAACGGACCGCCCATGTCACAGCACCGGCACCTCCGTATCGCCGCAACCGCCCTCGCCGCAGCGGGACTTCTCGCCGTCGCCCCGCAACAGGCCGACGCGTCGGTCGGCGGCGGGAACGTCTCCATCAGCTGGTCGATCCCCAACGTCCCCTCCTCCGGGCTCACCAACATCACCTTCCCCCTCACCGTCAACCCCGCCACCGCCCACCAGGACGGGATCTACTTCGCCCAGCAGTTCAGCTTCCAGCACAACGTCGCCGGCTACACCGGCCTGCAGCCGCGCGCCGACAGCGGCGGGCACGAGCGGCTGCACGGCGTCTTCTCCGTCTTCGGCGACGGCACCACGACCAGCGACGCCAACTGCCATGCGGGGGCCGACGGCGGCTCCGGCGTGAGCTGCGCGGTGGAGTTCGACGGCGTCTACGGCCACCAGTACGCGCTGACCGTCACCCGCACCGGCACCGACACCTGGAGCGGCACCGCGCGGGACACCGTGACCGGCACCTCGGTGCACATCGGCACCTACTCGGTGCCCGCGGGCAGCGGCAACCTCCAGGGCTCGCAGGGCGGGTTCGTCGAGTACTACCTGGGGATCCCCAGCTGCGCGACGATGCCCCGCTCCGACGCGCTGTTCGGCGGACCCACCAGCACCGACGCGGGCGGGCTCAGCGGCACCAGCACCGCCAACTACGAGTACAGCGACTGCGTCGGCCAGTCGAACTACCAGGCGCAGCAGGTCGGAAGCGGCACGCACGTCACCCGCGGCTTCGTGAGCAACGCCGCGCCGATCGTCAACACGGCCTCCGGGCGCTGCCTGGACGACGCCGACTCCAGTACCACCGCGGGCAATCCGGTGATCGTCTACGACTGCCACGGCGGCGCCAACCAGCAGTGGGCGGCGCCCGGCGGCAACGAGCTGACCGTCGGCGGCATGTGCCTGGACGCCACCGGCGGCGGCACCAGCCCCGGCACCAAGGCCGAGATCTGGGACTGCCACGGTGGCACCAACCAGCAGTGGACGTTCCCCGGCGACGGCACCCTCCGCGGCGTGCAGTCCGGTCTGTGCCTCGGCCTCACCGGCAACGCGACGGGCAACGGCACGGGGACGGAGCTGCAGACCTGCGACGGGCGCGCGGGCCAGGTCTGGAGCCGCGGCTGAGCCGGCCGCACGTCCCGCGTCGGGGCCGGAGCCGGTCCCGGTGACGTACGGGCTGCCGCTCGTGGGGTGCGCTGCGCCCCGCGGGCGGCAGCCCGCTGTCCGGGCCGGCGCGTGTTCCGCGCCCTGCCCGGGAGCCGTCGTTCGCCGTCAGGTCCGCGGCGGTCCGGCCTGCGGTGCGTTCGCGGGGCGGTGGCCGATCCGCATGCCGGGCCGCCGGCGGTGCACGGTGAGATAGGACAGGCCGTCGGGGCCCGCGTCGATGCGGCGGGTCGAGCCGTGCGGCAGCCAGAGCAGACCGCCCGCGTCGAGCGGCTGGACGCCGTCCGGCGAGCCCAGGGTGCCGCCGCCCGCGACGACCAGCAGGAGGACGTCGAGGTCCGGCTCGCGGTGGGTCGCCACGCTCTCGCCGGGCGGCAGGTGGACCAGGTTGGCGTCCAGCTGGCGGCCGGACTCGGCGAGCTTCCACAGGGCGCCGGCGGGCGCGGGCGCGGCACCGGCCAGGGCCTGCACGTCGCACAGCAGCAGCGGAGCGGGCCCGGTCCCGATCGCTCCGCCGGGGGTCTCGGAGGGCGGGTTCATGCCCCCAATTATGACAGGTAGTATTTGGAGAAATTCCCCCGGAGGTGAGGAGCGGACCATGGCCACATCCTCGGGCCGGGCGCCGTCGCCCCGGCCACCCGCCGCAGGACCGCCCGCCGCAGCAGCGTCCACCGCTGCACCGCCCGCTGCGGGACCGCCCGCCGACCGCGCGCGCCGCGACGTGCCGGACCCCGGCGGCGCCGCCGAGCCGAGCCCGCGCCGCCGCGCCGTGCTGGACGCGCTGCGGGCGGCCACCGACCCGCAGGGCGTCACCGACGTCGCGGAACGCCTCGCCGTGCACCCCAACACGGTGCGCTTCCACCTCGACGCGCTCGTCGCCGACGGCCATGTCGAGCGGACCCTGGAGGATCCCTCGGGACCGGGACGGCCCCGCACCGTCTACGCGGCACGGCGCGGGATGGACCGCGGGGGAGCGCGCAGCTACCGCCTCCTCGCGCGGATGCTGCTCAGCCGTCTCGCCTCACCGGCCGGAGCTGGAGCCGGAGCGGATGCCGGTGCCGGAGCCGGATCGGGTGCCGGTGCCGGAGCGGGTGCCGGATCGGGTTCCGGTGCCGGAGCGGGTGCCGGATCCGGGACGGACGCCGGGAGCCGGACCGCCGCGGACACCGCGGTCGACGCGGGGACCGCCGCCGCCGTGACCGAGACCGGCCGTGACTGGGGCCGCTACCTCGTCGAGCAGTTGCCGCCGTCCGGCCCACCGGCCGCCGAGGACGCGGTCGGCCGGCTCACCGCCATGCTCGACGACCTCGGCTTCGACCCGCAGCCGGTCGGCCCGGACGCGGTCCCGGACCGGATCCGGCTGCGCCACTGCCCGTTCCTCGAACTCGCCGAGGAATACGGGCAGATCGTCTGCCCCCTGCATCTCGGCCTGATGCAGGGCGCGTTGGACGAACTGCGGGCGCCCGTCGCGGCCACCCGGCTGGAGCCGTTCGCCGAACCCGGCGCCTGCCTGGCCCACTTGGCGTCCACCAGCGCGCGACCCGAACGGTCGCGGCGCCGCACCACCCGCGCGGACCGAGAGACGAAGCAGCGATGAACAGCACGTCAGCGGCCGTGGCCGGAGCCGTCACGTTCGTCTGGGTGGGGATGGTGCTGGCGATCTCGTTCCTGGAAGCGCCGCTGAAGTTCCGCGCGCCCGGCGTGACCATCCCGATCGGACTCGGCATCGGCCGGCTGGTCTTCCGGGCGCTCAACCTCGTCGAGGCGGTGTTCGCGGCCGTCGTGGCCGTGGTCGTGGCGACGGCCTCCCCGACCGCGGCCGCCGTCGGGCTCACCGCCTCCGCGGTGGTCCTGCTGCTGGTGCAACTGGTGGCCGTACGGCCTCCGTTGAACCGCCGGTCCGACGCCGTCCTGGCGGGGGAGGACCCCGCGCTGCACCGCTCCCGCGCCCATCTGTACTACGTGGCCCTGGAGACCCTGAAACTGGCGGCACTGATCGCGCTCGGCTGCGTCCTCCTGGCCCAGTAGGCGGAGTCCCCGTCAGCCCGCATGGGGTGGGTGGCGGGACATGCCCCAGTCGCCGACCGCGCTCGTACGCCAGCCCGCGGCGCGGCCCGGCGGCGGGCTCCGCCCTCCTGGTCCTCGCATTCCTGCCGCCGCAGCCGGAGTTGCGGCAGCGGGACCGACCGGACCGGTGAACCGGTCGCTGCCGCAGCCCCCGGGTCCTCCCTCACCGCCGGGGCGGCGTCGGCGTGGAACCGCCCGCGGCGTGGGCCGTCTGCCGTGCGAAAACCGGTGGCGCGGCGCTGCCGGGCGCCTCTACCGTGCTGGCGAACCCGTCGTCGGACGAAGGACAGCCGTTGTACACCCTGTGAGACCTCCCAAGCGCTGATCGGTCGCGCGTCGCACCTGTGCGCCGCGCTGCTTCCTGCTGCGGACTTTCTCGCTGAAACCGGTGTACTTCTGTGCTCAATAGCTGGGTGGTCATGCCCACCTGCCTGCCGCTCGTCCTCCGCCGTTGCCACTCCTGCGCGTCCGGACGTTTTCGCGCGAACGGCAAGTTCCGCGTCAACGCCAACCACAAGGTCCTCGACGCCTGGCTCCTGGTGCTCTGCACCGGGTGCGGTGACACGGTGAAACTCACGGTCCTGGAGCGGGTGAACGTGCGCTCCGTACGACCCGAACTGCTCGAAAGGATGCACGACAACGACCCCTCCCTGGCGGCCGAGTTGCTCCAGGACCCGGTCCTGCGGCGCCGTAACCGCATCGCCCTCGACTGGGAGGGTGCCTGGCGCCTGGACACGTGCGGGACGGATCACCTGGACCGCGAGGTCATCGACGTCTCGGTCCGCTTCGCGGCGCGGATCCCCGTCCGGCCGCTGCGCCTGATCGCCGACGGCTGCGGCCTTTCACGGGCCGAGGTCGAGCGGCTGCACGAGGAGGGGAAGGTCGTCGCGGCCGTCCGGCTGAGCGGCAGGCTCTCCGGCGACTTCACCTTCACGCTCAAGCGCTGAGCCCACCTCGGGACCCGGGGCCCGTCCGGCGCGTTCCGCCGGGCGGGCCCCGAACCCGTCCGCCCCATCCGAATCCGATCCCCGACGTCCCCGCGCCCCGCGAGCCCCGCCAAACCCCCTGCTCCCCACGCGTTCCCGCCGCGCCGGAGCCTTCCGGAAAGCGCTGCTGCAAAGCCCTTGCACGGGCATTGACGTGCCTTCATCACGGCGTTAGCGTTCACACGCTCACGTTCCAACATTCTTCGACAAAGTCGAACGCCCGGCTGGGTGTTGGCGTGTGCCGGGACGTCATGGCCCCCTGCGGCCCCCCGTCACCGGCCTCGCCCGGCCGCTCCGCCCACGTGCTCAAGGGGACCGCTGTGGAACTGTCTCGTCGTGCCTTCGGAGCCCTCACCGGCTCCGCCCTGCTCTCACTCGCCCTGCCGGCGGGCACCGCGGCCGCCGCCGCGGGCGCCCTGCCGCGACCCGCCGGGGCCGGCTCCGGCTCCCGCGGCACCGTCACCTTCGACCCGTACTCGATGATCATCGACGGCCGCCGGGTCCCGCTGTGGTCCGGCGAGGTGCACCCGTTCCGGCTGCCGAGCCCCTCGCTGTGGCGGGACGTGCTGCAGAAGATGCGGGGCAACGGCTACAACGCCGTGAGCATCTACGCCTCCTGGAACTACCACTCGCCCGCGCCCGGCCACTACGACTTCACCGGCGTGCGCGACCTCGGGCTGTTCCTGGAGATGGCCGCCGACGCCGGCCTGTACGTCATCGCCCGTCCCGGCCCGTACATCAACGCCGAGGTGGACGCGGGCGGTTACCCGGGCTGGCTGGCCACCACGCCCGGCCGGGCCCGCACCAGCGACCCCACGTACCTCGGGTACGTCGACGAGTGGCTGACCGCCGTGAACGCGGTGATCGCCCGGCACCAGTACACCGACGGCGGCGGCAGCGTCGTGCTGTACCAGCTGGAGAACGAGTACGCGTCGTACGTCACCAGCGCGACGGGCAGGGACTACATGGCCCACCTGTACGCCAAGGTGCGGGCCGACGGCATCGACGTGCCGCTGTTCCACAACGACAAGGGCCGCAACGGCTACTGGATCCCCGGGAGTTTCGACACCGGCGGCGAGACCGGCCAGTACCTGTACGGCTTCGACGGCTACCCGTCGCCGACCGGACTCCCGCCGGACTGGGGGTACTTCGGCACCGGCGGCGCCAAGGGCGGCTCGACCGCCAGCCCCGGAACCCCCGGTCTGATGGCCGAGTTCGGCGGCGGCTGGTTCGACCCGTGGGGCGGCGCTGAGTTCGGCGGCAAGGGCTACGCCGAGTCCCGCCGCACCCGCGACGCCGCCTACGAGCGCCGCTTCTACCTGACGAACCTCGCCAACGGCGTCAAGATCCACAACGTCTACATGACGTTCGGCGGCACCTCCTGGGGCTGGCTGCCGGCCCCCGTCGTCTACACCTCGTACGACTACGGCGCGGCGATCGACGAGGCCCGCAACGCCACCTCCAAGGTGGTGCCGATGCACCAGACGGGCTCGATGCTCGACGCGTTCCCGGAGTTCGCGGCCCTGGACCGCGCGGACGACACCGCCGCCGACTCGACGGCCGTCCGCGTGTACCACCTGACCGCGGCCGAGAGCGGCGCCCACGTCTACTTCCTGCGCAACGACACCTCGGCCGACGCGACCTGCACCCTGCCGGTGACCACCGCCGCGGGCACCGCGACGGTGCCGGCCGCGCCCGGCGGCATGCGCGTCGCCGCCAAGGACATGAAGGTCGTCGCCACCGAACTGTCCCTGGGTCGCCGCACCCTGCGCTACACCACCGCCCAGCCGATGCTGCGCACCACCGGCACCGCCCTGGACGTCGTCGCCTTCGCGGGCCGCCCCGGCGACCCCGCCGAGGTCGTGCTCGCCGTCTCCGGCAAGCCCGCGGTGACCGTCGTGGACGGCGCCGCGGACACCGTCCACGACGCGGCCGCGGGCACCCTGCGGATCAACACCGTGCTCGGCGGCCTGACCCGGGTCCTGGTCCAGGGCGGCGGCACCGCCACCCCGATGCTGCTGCTGTTCGCCGACGACGACGCCTCGGCGGTGCTCCGCCTGCTGACGGCGGCCGGCGAGCCGGTCCTGGTCAGCGGCCCCGCCCTGGTCAGGACCGCGGAACGGGAGGGCGCCGTGCTGAAGCTGACCGGCGACACCACGCAGGACTGCCCGCTCGAGGTCTGGGCGGAGCCCGCCGTGAAGCAGGTGTTCTGGAACGCCCGTCGCGTCGCGGTCGCCCCGACCGCCTCCGGCAGCCTGCGCGCCGGAAGCCCGCTGGCCGGCCCGCCGTCCGTCGAACTGCCCGCGCTCACCGGCTGGTTGCAGTCCGCGGAGAACCCCGAGTCGGAGCCCGCCTTCGACGACTCGGCCTGGCGTGTCTGCGACCTGACCACCTCCTCCAGCACCACCGCGGTGCCCGCCGGCAGCCCGGTGCTCTTCGCCGACGACTACGGCTTCCACTACGGCGACGTCTGGTACCGCGCGCAGGTCGACGCGACCGCCACCCCGGGCACGCTGAGCCTGTCGTACGCCAGCGGCACCCAGGGCCTGCTCATGGCCTGGTGGGACGGCCGCCCGCTCGGCGTGCACCGCCAGCCGGTACCCGCCAAGGCCCAGGACACGCAGGGCACGTGGGCGGCCACCGCGGACTTCGCGGTGCCCGCCGACCTCGCCGGCGAGGGACGCCACACCGTGGCCGTGCTGGTGCGCAGGATGGCCCACGAGGAGGACGGCGGCGCCAACGACGCGTTCAAGTCGGCCCGCGGCCTGACCGCGGCGCGGCTGGACGGCGACGCCGGCGCGCTGGCCTGGCGCATCCAGGGCGGTGCCGCCGACGACGCCGCGCGCGGCCCGCTCAACACCGGTGGCCTGTACGGCGAGCGCGCCGGCTGGCACCTGCCCGGATTCCCCGACCGCGACTGGGCGCCCGCCGCCGACCTTCAGGCCGAACCCCGGCAGGGCGTCTCCTGGTACCGCACCCAGTTCCGGCTGGACGTCGACCGCGGCGTCGACGCGTCCATCGGCCTCACCCTGGACGACGACCCGGCCCGCGCGTACCGGGTGCAGATCTTCCTCAACGGCTGGAACATGGGCCAGTACATCAACGACGCCGGCCCGCAGCACACGTTCGTGCTGCCCAACGGCATCCTGCGCCCGCGCGGCAGCAACACCCTGGCGCTCGCGGTCCTGTCCGACGGCACCACGCCGGCCGGGCCCGCGGCCGTCTCGCTCACCCTGCTGGGCAGCGCGGCCGGCGGCGTCCCGCTGACCCTGGTCGACGCACCCGGCTACGCCCAGCTCGTCCGTCCGGCCCGCTGAGGCCGGCCGGCTGCGACCCCGGCGGCGACGTACCGTCGCCGCCGGCTCACCCCGCGTTCCGCGCCGCGGCGGCCCACCCGGCCGCCGCGGCGCGGGCACCGAGCGCGTGACCTCCGGTCCGGGCCGCCTGCTGGACGGCGGTGCGGGCGCGGCACGCCAGGGCCGGGCCCTGGCGGAGCGCGGTCTCGACGCGCTGCTCGACCTCATCGCCCCCGTGCCCGGTCCGGAGCCCGCCCGCCTGGCGGGGACGCCCGCCACCGCGGAGGAGGCGGGCGGCGGCCGGAGCTGACCTTACGCCGGCGCCGCGGCCGTCAGTCCGCGTGGAGCAGCGCGTCCAGGCGCTTGCGGGCCGGGCGCAGGGAACGTCCGCGCGGGGCATGGCGCCAGGGGTTGGCCTTCAGGAGCTGGTCGGCGCTGTCGATCGTCCAGCGCTGCGCGGTGAGGTCCGGGTCCTCGACGTCCTCCCAGGCCAGGGGTGCGGCGATCGGCGCACCGGGCAGGGCGCGGACGGCGTAGGGCGCGACCGCGGTCTGCGCGTAGGCGTTGCGCTGCACGTCGAGGTACAGCCGCCCGCGGCGGGCCTCCTTGCGCGCCTCGGTGGTCAGCGCTTTGGGATGGCGGGCGGCGAGCAGCCCCGCGACGTCGCGGGCGAACGCCCGGGTCTCGTCGAAGCCGGCCCGGGAGTCGAGCGGCACCACCACGTGCAGGCCCCGGGACCCGGTGGTCATCACCGACGACGGCAGCCCGAGGTCGTCCAGGAGGTCGCGCAGCAGCAGGGCCGCGGTGCGGACCGGCGCGAAGCGTCCGTTCTCCGGGTCGAGGTCGAAGACCAGCTTGTCCGGGCGGTCCGGCCGGCCGGCGGTCGACAGGAAGCGGTGCGGGGTGATGCACGCCTGGTCGGCGAGGTACAGCAGCGTGGCCTTGTCGTCGCAGAGCGTGTACGTGACGGTGCCGCCCTCCTGCTTCGGCAGCTCCACGCGGTGCACCCAGCGGGGGAAGTACCGGGGGACGTCCTTCTGCATGAACCCGTGGTCGTCGATGCCCCCGGGATGGCGTTCCAGCATCAGCGGCCGGCCGCGTACCTGCGGCACCATCCGCCGGGCCACACCGCGGTAGTACTCGGCGAGGTCGCCCTTGGTGAAGCCGTCCTGCGGGAAGAGGACCTTGGCCGGGCGGTGGATCCCCACGGTGCGGCCGCCGGCGCGGATGGTCCGCTCGGCGGTGCTCACGAGGCGCCGCCCCCGCCCGGACCGTCCCCGCTCGGGCTTTCGCCGCTCGGGCCGTCCTGGCTCGCGCCGTCCGCGCGGGTCCACGTCGGGCCGCCCTCCGCCGCGACCTGCCCCAGGGTGTGGCCGCTGCGGGCCGAGCGCGCCCGCCGGGGATCCGGCGTTCGGGCGTGGGACGCCCGGCTGTCCCCGCGCTTGACCAGCAGCCACGCCTCGCGGTCGCCGTAGCGGTCGCCGCGCAGCCGGGTCAGGGAGTAGCCGCCGCGCAGCTTGCTGCCGTCGAGCCAGAACGACGCGTGGCCGCCGGCGAGCGCCTCCGCGAGCGGCACGGGCCGGTGGCGCCGGTCCTCGGTGAGGTTCCGGTAGGTGCCCTCGTCCCAGATGATCACCGCGCCGGCCCCGTACTCGCCCTTGGCGATGACCCCCTCGAAGTCGCGGTACTCCAGCGGGTGGTCCTCGGTCGGCATGGCCAGCCGCTTGTCGTGCGGGTCACCGGACGGCCCCTTGGGCACCGCCCACGACTTCAGCACGCCGTCCACCTCCAGGCGGAAGTCGAAGTGCGTGGTGGTCGCGTCGTGGATCTGCACCACGAACCCGGGCCGGTCCGCGGGGGCGCCGGCGGCGTCGCCCCGGGGTTCGCCGGTCCTGGAGAAGTCCCTGCGCCGGCGGTACTCGGCCAGCGTGCCCTTGTCGGCCATGGCGGCCTCCTTCGTGCGGAGCGGCCGTGCGGCCCGGCCGTTCTGCCTGCGGGTACCCCCTCGCGCCCCGGCTATCCGTGCGCCCGGGCCGCTGACCTGCCCTTCCCGTGGCTCAGGGTGAGTGCGGAGCCGCGCTCGGTGCTCGCTCGGTACCGCCCGATGCCGGGCCTGGCGGCTCGCTGGCGCGGCCCTTCCCGAGGGACGCGGTGAGGGTGCGGGGCGCGAGATCCGGCCACGCGTGAACCTGCGCGCAGGCTCTGCCCACGCACGCCCTGGCCGCCGAGAAGGCTGCCCGGGCGCCGACGCCTCTGATCCGGCCCTGGCCCTGCAGCCGGCCCCCGGTCCGGACCCGTCACTCGGGCACGGCCGACCCCTCACCGTCCTGCCGGACGCACGTCCGAATCCCTCACCGCGCGGGCCAGTTGGGCGGGGTCCGGGCGAAAGCTGCCGCGCGCCGCAGTATGCCGCCGTGCATCCGGGGTAGCCGAACCGGCAGCAGAGCACATGGAGGTGACACTCATGCTGATCCTGGGCCTGCTGCTTCTGGCCTGTACCGCGGCATTCGTGGGGCTGGCCATCGCCGACAACCTCGGCGGAGGCGCGAGCCACTCGGTGACGATCCTCGGGCACCAGATCGCCGTCATGAACGGCCTGGCGATCTTCTGCGCGGGGCTGGCGCTGGCGCTGGTGTTCGCGCTGGGCGCCGTACTGGCCATGGGCGGATGGAAGATGCGCAGGCACTCCGGACGCAAGCTGCACGCCGCCCGCCGCGACGCGGCCCAAGCGGCCCGCGAACGCGACGAGTTGGCGGCCCGGCTGGACCAGGTCCACGCCGAGCACGAGGCCGCGGAACGCGACCTGATGATGACCGGAGGCGAGGAGGACACCGCGGGTTACGCCGCCGCGCCAGGGGGCCGGGAGGACCCCGGGCCGGCACCGGTGGAGGCCGCGGCCGGCGCCTCCCCCTACCCGCCGACGCACCGCAAGCAGCACAGCAGGCATCTGTTCGGCCACTGACCGGCCCTGGCCCGGCCGCGGCGCGGTGTCGCCGCGGCCGGGCAGCCAACACACCGACGGGAAAGCCGACGCAGGCAACCCACGCTGGAGACAGGCGCAGGCAAGGAACGCCGGGCATCGAACCGGCGGGCAACCAACTCCTGGCAACGCATGCCGGGCATGGAACCCGCGGGCAACCAACTCCCGGCAACCAACTCCCGGCAAGGAACGCCGGGCATGGAATCGGCGGCCAACCAACGCCGGCAAAGAACCGGCGGGCAACGAACTCCTGGTAACGAACGCTCGGCAACGAACCGGCGAGGCGCCGACCCGATGCGGGCCGGCGCCTCGCCGCACGTCCGGCGACCGCACGTCCGGCGACCGCACGTCCTCGACCGCGTCCATGGACCGGGCGTCCCGGGCCCGATCGGCAACCGCAGTTGCGCGGTCCGGCCGGGCCCGGGCCGGCGCGCACGCTCAACTCCCCGGGAGCCGCGCCCGCACCTCGTCGAGCCGGCGCGCCAGGAACTCCCGCTCGACGGCGTTGTCCGTGAGGGCCAGGGCCTCCTCGTAAGCGGTGAGCGCCTGCGCCCAGTTGCCGAGCCGGCGCAGGAAGTCGGCCCGGGCGGCGCTGAGATAGCCGTAGGTGGCGAGCGCGGGCTCGTCGAGCAGCGGGGTCAGCGCGTCCAGCCCGGCCCTCGGCCCGTCGCGCAGGCCGACGGCCACCGCACGGTTCAACTCCACGACAGGGGAAGGCCACAGCCGGAGCAGCACGTCGTACAGCGCGACGATCTCGGCCCAGTCGGTGGCCTCCCACGACGGCGCCTCCGCGTGCACCGCGGCGATCGCCGCCTGCACGGCATAGCGGTTGGGCGGGCCGGCGGACAGCGCGCGCGTGAGCAGGTCGACGCCCTCGGCGATACCGCCGGCGTCCCAGCGGCCGCGGTCCTGCTCCGCGAGCAGCACCAGGCCGCCGGACGCCGACTGGCGCGCGCCGCGGCGGGCGTCGACGAGCAGCAGCAGCGCGAGCAGCCCGCCGACGTCCGCAGCGCCCGGCAGCAGCCGGTGCAGCATCCGCGCCAGCCGGATCGCGCAGTCCACCAGGTCGGCGCGCACCAGCCGGTCACCGACCGGCGGCGCGTGGCCGGTGGTGAACAGCAGGTGCACCACCTCGCAGACGGCGTCGATCCGTTCGGGCAACTCGGTGTGCGACGGCACCCGGTACGGGATCGCCGCCGCGGCGATCTTCTTCTTGGCGCGGGTGATCCGCGCGGCCATCGTCGACTCCTGCACGAGGAACGCGTGCGCCACCTCCGCCGTGGACAGCCCGCACACCAGCCGCAGCGTCAGTGCCACCTGCGCCTCCCGGGACAGCGCCGGATGGCAGCAGGTGAAGACCAGCCGCAGCCGGTCGTCGGCGATCACCGGCCGGTCGGCGGCATCCTCGGGACCGGGCACCGCGTCGTCCACCACCAGCAGCGGCAGCGCCCGCCGCCACGCCGACTCGCGGCGCAGCAGGTCGCGGGCCCGGTTCCCCGCGACGGTGGTCAGCCAGCCGCCCGGCCGCGCCGGCACACCCGTGCGCGGCCAGGTCTGCAGCGCACGGGTGTAGGCGTCCTGCGCGCACTCCTCGGCCAGGTCGAGGTCGCGGGTGAGGCGCACCGTCGAGGCGAGCACCGCGGCCCAGTCCCGGCGGTGCGCCTCCGCCACGGCATCGGCGACGGACGCGGGGAGGTCTCCGGCGGGGGACCCGGCCGGATCGGGGCCGGGGGAGTCCCCGGCAGGCACCGTCACGTCAGCCACCGCCCCGCGTCAGCCGTGCTGCACCAGGGGACGCACCTCGACCCCGCTGTGGTCGTGCGCGACCTCGGCCAGACCGCTGGAGAGCGCGATCGCCTCGTCCAGGTCCCGCGCCTCCAGCAGGTAGAAGCCGCCCAGCACCTCCTTGCTCTCCAGGAACGGCCCGTCGGTGATCGCCGGGCTTCCGCCGGACCCGGCCCGCAGGCTGGTCGCGGTCGCCGTGGTCTCCAGCTGACCCGATGCCAGCACCGCCGCCCCGGCCCGCGCCCGGAAGGCCCGGTGTCCCTCGTCGATCTGCGCCCACTCCTCCGCCGACATCGCGTTCCAGCGCTGCTCGTCGCCGTAGATCAGGATCAGGTACTTCGCCATTCCGTCCATCCCCTCGTCCGGGGCCCGCCGCCGGGCCCTCCCGCGGGCCCCTCTGCGGACCCTCTCACCCATACGACGAACCCGCCGCCCCCCGATCGACACCCCCGGCCCGCCGATCCCTGAGGCGAGTGATGGCAGGGGGGCGTCGTGAGGGGGAGAGACCGGCTCCGCGGCCCGGTGCGGCACCGCCTCGCAGCAGCCGCTCTCCAACGGCCGTGCGCCGTGCGGCGACCTGGGGTTGCCCTGTGTGCGGGGGCGGCTCAGCCCTCGGCCAGGCCGGCGGCGGACGGGGCCTCGCGCCGTCCGGCCGGCCCGGTGCCGAGGC
>WRCZ01000091.1 GCA_009783685.1 Actinomycetes bacterium | reverse complement strand
GCGCGACCGCGGCACCGGGCGGCCGACCAAGCGGGACCGGCGGGAGATGGAACGGCTGCACGGACGTTCCGCCGGGCCCCGGCGCCCCTCGGCGGGCTGAGGGCCGCCGCGGGACTCGGGCTGCCGAGGCGCCGGAACGGGTCTTGGAGGAGCACCGCCCGCTGCCCACCGGGCCTGCCTGCCGGCTGCCCGACGTGCTGCCGCTGCGCGAACGGCCTGTCCGCGAACGGCCCGTACGCGAACGGCCTGACAGTAGCGGTCACTTGAGGTGCGGTCAGGCGCGGCGAGCGCGGTCAGTAGGACTGAAGCTCGATCAACGTGCCCTCCGGGTCGCGGAGATGGGCGGTGCGCATCGTGGGACCCCAGTCCGGGCGGTCGGTCGGCGGGACCACCGAGCGGGCGCCGTGGGCCAGGCAGAGGCGGTAGCCGGCGTCCACATCCGCGACCCGGCTGACCAGCATCGCCGTGTCCTGGGCGGCCGGCGGCTCGGTGGACAGGTCCGCGGTACCGACCACCCCGGCCATCGCCGACCGGTCGAACAGCATCACCGCGCCCTGCGCCCCCACGTCCCAACTGGCGTACGGGCCCTGGACGTCGCCCCTGGTGCGGGAGGCGCCGATCAGCTCCGGCAGCACCGCGTCGTAGAAGCGGAAGGCCGCCGCGAAGTCGCGGACCAGCAGGCGCGGGTGGAGTGCGTCCATGGGGACCTCCGGGATCGGTGGCAGGAGCGGTGACACCCGCGGCAATTGATGGGTGCGCACCAATGATGGGGATGAGCCTATGATAGGCCCATGGACGCCACGGCCCGGACGACACCCCCGACACTGACGGCGCACACCGTCTATCTGCTGTCCAGGACGGGCAAGGCGGCTCGCGGCGCGCTCGCCGCCCGGCTCGCGGAGCAGGGGCTGCGGCTGTGGCACATGGCCGTCCTCGCGGCCCTCGCCGACTTCGGCCCGCACGCCCAGCGGGAACTGGCCGACCGGCTGGCCATCGACCCCAGCGACGTGGTGAAGGTGGTCGACGAGCTGGCCGCGCCCGGTTATGTGGAGCGGTCCCGTGACCCCGCGGACCGCAGGCGGGTGCGGGTCGCCCTCACGCCGGCCGGGCGCACCGCGCTCACCGGACTCGAGCGCGAGACCGAGGCGGTGCGGGACGCCGTCCTCGCCCCGCTCGACGCGCGCGAACGGGCCACCCTGCACGCGCTGCTGAGCAGGGTGTACGCCGGACTCGACGGATCCTCGACCCCGTAAACTTGCAGTGCTAGTTTGCGAGGGCGGCCACCACCGCAGCGACCACCGCAGCAGGCAGCACCCGCGCCGGACCAGCACCCGAGGAGCCCACGATGCGCCCAGTCCACTTCGCCGCCGCACGCCGCACCCCGATCGGCCGGCTGCGCGGCGCGCTGTCCACCGTGCGTCCCGACGACCTGGCCGCCGCCGTGCTGCGCGGCCTGCTGGCCGACGTGCCGGGCCTGGACCCCGCCCGCGTCGACGACGTCTACTGGGGCGCCGCGAACCAGGCGGGCGAGGACAACCGGAACGTGGCCCGGATGGCCGTGCTGCTCGCCGGCCTGCCCGACAGCGTGCCCGGTGCGACCGTCAACCGCCTGTGCGCGTCCGGCATGGAGGCGGTCACCAGCGCGGCCCGCATGATCGCCGCCGGCGAGGCCGACATCGTGGTGGCCGGCGGCTCGGAGTCCATGAGCCGTGCGCCCTTCGTGCTGCCCCGCCCCGACGAGGCGCTGCCGCGCGCCCTCCAGACCTTCGACACCCGCCTGGGCTGGCGGCTCACGCACCCGCGGATGGCCGAGCTGCACGGCGTGCTGTCCATGGGCGAGACCGCCGAGGAGGTCGCGGAACGCCACGGCGTCGACCGCGCCGACCAGGACGCCTTCGCGCTGCGTTCGCACCGGCTGGCCGCGGCCGCCCGCAAGGACGGCCTCTTCGACGCGGAGATCCTGCCGGTCACCCGCCCGGACGGCGTGGTGGTGAGCGAGGACGAGTGCATCAGGGAGGACACCACCGCCGAGCGCCTGGCCGCGCTCAAGCCGGTGTTCCGCGCGGGCGGCACCGTCACCGCGGGCAACGCCTCGCCGATGAACGACGGCGCCGCCGCACTGCTGCTGGTCAGCGAGGAGGTCCTGGACGAGCTCGGCCTGGAGTCCCTCGGGCGCTACGCCGCCGGCGCCAGCGCCGGCGTCCACCCCGACGTCATGGGCCTCGGGCCGGTCCCCGCGACCCGCAAGGTCCTCGACCGGCTCGGCCGCGGCATCGACTCCGTCGAGGAGGCCGAGTTCAACGAGGCGTTCGCCGCCCAGGCGCTGGCCAGCGTCCGCGCCCTGGGCATCGACCCGGAACGGGTCAACCCCACCGGCGGTGCCATCGCCCTCGGCCACCCGCTGGGCTGCTCCGGGGCACGCATCCTGACCACCCTGCTGCACCGCATGCGGCGCACCGGCGCGCACCGCGGCCTGGCCACGATGTGCGTCGGCGTCGGCCAGGGGTCGGCGGTCCTCGTCGACCGCTGAGCCCGCCCTGCCGCGTCCGCCGCGCTGCTACTCCACCTCGATGCCGTGGTCGTGGAGCAGCGCGGTCAGGGCGGCGGGCCCGCCGTAGCCCCGGCCGCCGGCGACGAACGTCCAGTCGCCCGAGGCGCGCCGGCGGAACGACCCCAGGACCAGGGCGGTCTCGCCCGGCCGCCCGTCCGCGACCTCCAGCCGGTCCACCTCGGTCCCCGCGGGATCGGTCAGGCGGATGCGGGCCCCGGTGAAGCCGGCCAGATCGGCGTCCGGATCGGCCTCCGGGTCGACCGCCGCGACCAGCACCACCCGGTCCGCCTCGGCCGGCAGCCGCTCGAAGTCCACCCAGAGCGCCGCCTTGTCCTCGCCCAGCCCCGGCATCATCCGCACGCTGCCGTCCGGCGTGCGGGTGTTGTTGTAGAAGACGAAGCGGTCGTCGTCCAGCGCCCGCCCGCCGCGGCAGACCAGCGCGCACACGTCGAGCCGCACGCCGCCGTCCCACCGCAGACCCAGCACGCTGGCGTCGGGCTCGTCGTCGGGGCCGGCCGTCGCCGCGGGACCCTCGGCGGGGGAGGGTGCGCCCGGGCCCAACCGCCCGCGCAGGCCGTGCTGGTGCAGCAGCTCCACCAGGTCCGTGCCGGACACCAGGGTCAGCGGCTTGCCGTGCGCGAAGGTGTGCGACGTCGGGCCGAAACCCGACGTGGTGATCAGCACGCCCTTGTTGGCGCCGACGCTCTGCACCGTGCCGTACAGGTCGCGCACCGCGCTCGGCGAGACCGTGTTGCGGTACCGCTTGACCTGCACCACGATCGTGCCGCCGCGGATCGGGTCCGGGTCCAGCGCGTCCACGTCCACACCGCCGTCACCGGAGCGGACGGTCGTCACCGCCTGCATGCCCATCGCCCGGAACAGCTCGGCGACCAACTCCTCGAACTCCAGCGGGTCCATGGCCAGCAGGTCCGGCTCCTCGCCGCCGCCCTGCGCCGCCACCCGGTGTCCCGTCGCGCCCGGCAGCCGCACCGGCGGGACCGCCGCCCGCCGGTCGGGGCGCGGCGACAACCGCCCGCCCAGCGCCTGCTCCAGGCACTCCACCGCGTCGACCTGCGCGAGGTTGAGGGCGGTGAAGTCCCGCCGGTCCACCAGGACCGACGCCAGGAAGACCTGCGCCCGGTGCCCGGTCGCCGGATCGGTCTCGTCCACGAAGCCGTTCAGTGCGACCGACTCCACCACGCCCGCCCGGTCCGCGCCGAACACCTCCCGCAGCACCAGCAGCACGCACTGCGCCAGCACGTCCCGGTAGGCGGCCCGGCGCTCCGCGACCGGCCGCGCCACCTCCTTGTCCCGGTCCGCGCCCGGCATGTAGCGCACCGACGCGGCCTGCGGCACGACACCCGGCCCGGGCAGCTCCCAGGCGAGAAGGAGCCGCCGCTCCGGCGCCTCGAACGACGCGGACAGCTGCCGCGGCAGGCCCTGCGGCCAGGCGCGCGAGGCGTACAGCACCGCCGTCGTGTACTCCTGGACGGCGTCGGGCTCGGCGCGGCCCGCCCCCTCCAGCAACTCCTGCACGCCGGCGTTCTGCCGGCGGATCTCCGCCCGCCGCTGCCCGGCCCAGCGGTCGTACTGCTCCCGGTACGCCGCCAGCCGGCGCTGCCGCTGCTCCTCCGCGGCGCGGGCGGCCTGCAGATCGCTCGCGTACTGCGCGCGGGCCGCCTCCTCCTGGGCCCTGCGTCCGCCCCACCCCGCGCGCTGCTGCGGCACGTAGTGCTCGGGCCGGGGCATCCGTATCGGCTCGGCGAGCGGACCGGGCGCGAACGGCTCCAACTGCTCCGGCGTCAGCAGATCGGCGGGGGTGAACGCGGGGACCGCGCAGCCGGCCCGCAGCAGGCCCGCCAACTCCGCCATCCTGGCATCGAGTTCGTCGGTGCGCTGGCGGGCGTCGGCCTCCCGGCGGCTGCGGTACTCGGCCTGCTGCTCCCTGCGGCTGCGGGCCAGCGCGCGTTCGGCCGCGCGCTGCTGACGCTCCGTCTCGCGCTGCTGCTGCACCAGCGCGCGCTGCTGGGCCTCCGCCTGGCGCTGCCGCTGGCGCTGGACCTCCGCCCACGCGGACCCCACCCCGGTCGAACGACGGCTCATGCGCTGGCGGCTCCCTCTGGGCGCGGACGCGGACATCGGCGGCCGGCTGCACCGCCTGCCCGGGGACAGCCGGGCAACCGACCCTATCGCCGGGTGAACGGCCACGTCACCGGGGCGGTTCCGGCGACGGCCCGGGCCGGCCGGGACCGGCGGCCGCCCGGTGCCTGCCGCCGGTCCCGCGCGCGCCGCGGGCCGCCGCCTCAACGCGCCCGGCCGGCGCTCCTGCGGCGCAGCACCAGCACCGACACCCCGGCCGCGACCGCGAGGCCGCCGCCGATGTACCAGGCCGTCGCCGAGGCGGTCGAGCCGTGCGCGGACGCGGGGGAGGCGGGGATGTTCCCGGTGGCCGTGGTCTTGCCGGCCTCGTCCGCCTCGTCGGCCCGGCCGGCCTCCCCGGCCTGCTTCTGCGCTCCGGCGGGCCCGGCCTGCTGGTCGTGCTTGCTGCCCGGCGCCGCGGCCGACGCACCCTGCAGGCCGGCGGGCTGCGCGGTGTTGAGGGTGCCGACCGACGTGGTCCGGCCGGCCGCCTCGAAGCCCCAGTCGAGGAGTTCGGCGGCCTCGTTGTACACCGCGTTCAGGGCCCCGGACTGAGGGTTCATCACCGTGGTGATCAGCGTCCGGCCGTCACGGCGTGCCGCGGCGATCAGCGTGTTCCCGGCGTTGGTGGTGTAGCCGTTCTTCACGCCGACGAGGCCGGGATAGGGAGTCACGCCCTTCTCCCCGGTCAGCAGCCGGTTGGTGTTCTCGACGCCGAAGGAGTCGACGTAGTTGCCGTGCGCGTCGTAACCGCCGGGGAAGTCCACGGACTTGGTGGAGCAGTAGTCGGCGAAGTCGGCGTTCTGCAGCCCGGCGCGGGCGAACACGGCCAGGTCGTACGCCGACGACACCTGCCCCGGCTCGTCGTAGCCGTCGGGGGAGACCACGTGGGTGTCGTCGGCGCCGAGCATCCGCGCCTTGGCCTGCATCTCGGAGACCGTCTGCGCCACCGAGCCGTTCATGTGGGCCAGCACGTGGACGGCGTCGTTCCCGGAGGCGAGGAACACCCCGTGCCACAGGTCGGCGACGGTGTACGTCTGGCCGGACTGGATGCCGACCAGGCTGCTGCCCGCGCCGATGTCGGCCAGGTCGGAGTCGGTCACCTTGTGGGTGGTGTCCCGGGAGAAGCGCGGCAGGACGGTGTCGGCGAACAGCGTCTTCAGCGTCGAGGCGGGCGGCAGCTGGCGGTGGGCGTTCTTGGCGGCCAGCACCTGCCCGGTCGTCGCGTCCGACACCAGCCAGGACAGCGCGGACAGGCCGGACGGCACGTCGGGTGCGCCGGAGTGCGGCTCGGCGTGCACGCCGGGTTCGAAGAGCAGCGCGCCGCCCCCGGCCATCGAGACGGAGGACGGGGAGCCCTGCGAGCCCTGGCCGTCGCCGTCATCGGCGAGAACCGGGCCCGCGGTGGGCACCACGGACAGGGCGCACAGGGCGCAGGCGGCGGCAACGGTCACGGCGGTTCGGGGAAACGGCCTGGTCAGGGCCCGGACAGAGCGGTACACAGGGGGACGGAAGGCATTCATATGATCACCGTATGAACGCCTCCACGGGACGGCGCGACGACGAGCGCCATCCGGATGAGGTCCGGTACAGCGGAGGGTGACGGCCCGTCGGGGCAAGCCGACACGCCGTCACATCGTCTGCGGAATCGGGCCGCAGGACGTCGATGGAGGCCGCCCCGCAGGCGGATGAGCCACCGTCAGGAGCGGAGCGATCCGCCGCCGGACGCACCCGCGGGGTCCTCCGGCGCGGGCGGCCGCACACCGTCCCGACCAGGGCCGTTGCCCTGGTGGTGGCTCAGGCCGGTCTGCTCGCGCCGGTCACCCCCAGCGGTCCCGTCCGGTCCGCGCCGGTGACGTCGCACCTCACCCGCGCCGTCTCACCCGGAGCCGGCCAGGTCCCGCAGGCCCGCGGCCACCGCGTCCTCGTCCAGCGGGTTCGGCGTCGCCTTCATCACGGCCGCCGACACCGGGTCCACCACGCCCCCGATCCCGCGGTCCATCGCGGCCTTCAGATAGCGCACCGCGTCGAGCACGTTGCCCGCTGCGCTGGGGGAGTCGTCGACCTCCATCCGCAGGTCGACCTCCACGGGCGTGCCGCCGAAGGCCTCGCCCTGCACGCGGATGAACGCGACCTTGCGGTCGCCGAGGAAGGGGATGAAGTCGGCGCCCACGTGCATGGCGGGCCCGCTGCCGGCGGGAGCGCCGCCGGCCAGGGCGCCCTGCGCCTTCGTGGCCTTCTTGCTGGCCATCCGCTCCGGGTCCTGCATGTTGAGGAAGTCCATGTTGCCGCCGCCGAGCAGCTGGTAAGTGCTGTGCAGGGCAACGCCGTTGCGCTGGAGCACGTCCATCAGGGCCCGGTGCAGCAGGGTCGCGCCGAACTGGCTCTTGAGATCGTCGCCGGCCAGCGGCAGCCCGGCCCCCTCGAACTGCCGCGCCCACTGCGGCGAGCGGGCGATCACCGCCGGGATGCAGTTGACGAAGGCGCAGCCGGCCAGCAGCGCGGCCCGCGCGTACAGTTCGGACGCGGCCTGGCTGCCGACCGGCAGGAAGTTCACCAGCACGTGCGTGCCGGACTCCCGCAGCCGCCGGGCGACGTCCTCGGCGGTGGCGGCGCCGCGGGCGTCGAACTGCCCGGAGGCGCTGCGGCCGACCCCGTCGGACAGCGCGCCCTCGGTCACCGGGACGCCCAGGTGCGGCACTTCGGCGAACGCCCGCGCGTTGTTCGGCGCGGCCCGGATCGCCTCCGACAGGTCGCGGCCGGTCTTGGCGGTGTCGACGTCGAACGCGGCGGTGAACCGGACGTCACCGACGGCGTAGCCCGCGCACACCGGATGCCGCAGCCCGGGCGCGCCCTCGGGCGCGTCCCGGTAGAACGTGACGCCCTGCACCAGCGAGGACGCGCAGTTGCCGATCCCGACAATGCCGACGTTCACCCCGCCCGCGGCGGTGCCCCCCTCGGTTGCGGCCGTCACGCGTCCTCCCCGATCTCGAGGTGCAGCAGGAAGTCGTCGAAGCGGTGGACGCCCGGGCGGCCGCCGGCCTCGGCCAGCGCCCGGCGCAGGTCGCGCAGCTGGCCGACGGTCATCTGCAGCGGCGGCTCGTCCGGCTGGTGGGTGGTGCCGCGCGGGTAGTCGTCGCCGGGCGTCGTCGTCATCTCGACGTGGCAGCCCAGCAGATGGGTCACCGGATGCCGCTCGCAGAACGCCAGCAGCCGGTCGACGGTCGCGGCGTACGCGGCCAGGTCCCGGACGTACAGATGGCCCGGGTACAGGGTGTCGCCGGTGAACAGCAGCCCCGTGCGCCGGTCGTGGAACACCGTCGCCGCGGCCTCGTGGCCCGGGCCGGGGAGCACGTCCACGATCCGGCCGCCGCCCAGGTCCAACTCCGCGCTGCCGTAAGGCCATTCGTCCAGACCGTAGAAAGCGGTCACCGCCTCCCGGCCGTGACCCACCACGACCGTGTCCGGCCGGTCCGCGAACTGCCCGTCGCCCGCCACATGGTCGCCGTGGCCGTGGGTGTGCGCGACCACCAGCCCGTACGCGGACCGCGGGTGCTCGGCCAGCCATCCGGCCACCGCCTCGTCGACCGTCCGGCGCAGCGGGAAGTGCGCCGGGTCCGCCGTCGCCCCGGTGTCCAGCAGCAGGGCCCGCTCCGCGCCGAACAGCAGGAACAGGAACGGCGCTTCGAAGTGCACCGACATGTTCTGGCGCAGGATGAGCGTGCTGTCGTCGTAGGCGTGGACCTGGATCTCGGGCGCCGGATCGTGCTTGGCCGACGGCCAGCCCGCATGCCAGCGCACGTCGAGCCCGGCCGGCTTGAGTGCGGTCATCCGACGACCCTACCGGGCGCCCTGCCGAGCACCTCGGCCAGCAGCCGGTAGGACTCCAGCAGCTCGGACCGGTCATACGTGCTGGTGGTGACCAGGAACTCGTCGGCCGCGCTGCGGGCCAGCAGCGACTCCAGGGCCTTGGCGACGTCCTCGGGCGTGCCGTGCACATGGCCGCCCATCGCCTCCTCGAAGCGGTCCCGTTCCGGCCCGGTCATGGTGCGCCCCGCGATCGCGTCCGCCGGCGCGAGGGCAGGGAAGACGCCGTGCGTGCGGGAGTACGCCGTCGACCACGCCTCCGGCACCAGCAGCCGCCTCGCCCGCTCGCCGGTCGCCGCCACCGCGACCGTGCCCGACAGCACGACGTACGGCTCGGCCGCCCAGGCCGACGGCCGGAACGCGGCACGGTAGCGGTCCACGGCGCGCAGCATCGACTCCTCGCCGCGGACGCCGCCGATCACCAGCGGCAGGCCCTGCGCGGCCGCCAGTTCCGCGCCGCTGCCGGTGGCCAGCACGAACGGCTGCGGCCGCAGCCCCTCCGCGGGCCAGGCGTGCACCTGCGGATAGGCGGTCTGCTCGCCGGTGAACCAGCCGAGCAGCTCCGTCAGTTGGGCGTCGAACTCCGCCGCCTCGTCCTTGCCGGCCCCCAGCGCCTTCCTGATCCCGCCGGTGAAGCCGACCGAGCGGCCCAGGCCCATGTCGATCCGGCCCGGGTACAGCGACTCCAGCACCCCGAACTGCTCGGCGACCACCAGCGGCCGGTGGTTGGGCAGCATCACCCCGCCGGTGCCGACCCGGATCCGGGAGGTGGCCGCGGCGACCGCCGCGGCGAGGACGGTCGGCGCCGACCCGGCCACCCCGGGCACGCCGTGGTGCTCCGAGACCCAGAACCGGTGATAGCCCAGCGCCTCGACGTCCCGGGCCAGGGCCACGGTGTCGCGCAGCGCCCGCGGCCCGCCCGGCTGCCCCTGCGGCTGCTCCGGCCCGCCGGGATCGCGGCGGACCCGGGAGCGGTCCAGTACGGAGAACGGGGTGTCGCGCAGTACGGAGCTCACCTACGTCTCAACACTCCCTCGGCGACGGGATTCCCCGTCACCGTCCGTGCCCACCCGTGCACTCTTGTGGCAGCGCGTCGCCCGGGCCTATCTTTGGCCCGCCCGGCACACGGGTGTTCGGCAGCCCCAGGCCACTGCGGCCGGTCCTGGAGAGGACGCGCACCATGCCCTTACGCGGACGCCACCGCCGTTACCGTCCCAGCCGGGTGTCGCAGGCATCGCTCACCGTCACGGCGAGCGGCGCCGGACTCGCCCTCCCGCTCGTCGGCCTCAGCAGCGCGCACGCCGCCACCGCGGGCGTGTGGGACAAGGTCGCCGCCTGCGAGTCCTCGGGGAACTGGCAGATCAACACCGGCAACGGCTACTACGGCGGGCTGCAGTTCGCGTCGAGCACGTGGAAGTCCTTCGGCGGCGCCGCCTACGCCCCGCGCGCGGACCTGGCCACCAGGAACCAGCAGATCGCGGTGGCCGAGCGGGTGCTGCGCAGCGAGGGCCCGGGCGCCTGGCCGGTCTGCTCGGTGCAGGCCGGGCTGACCAGGCAGGTCGCCACCTCCTCGCACACCGTGCAGGTGCCCGCCTCCAAGGTGCGGTCGGCCGCCCACCGCACGGCGGCGGCCGCGGCCCGGAAGGCCGAGGTCAAGCCGGCGGGCAGGACGCCGTCCGCGGCCAGGACCAAGGCCGCGCAGCAGACGCCGGCGCACCCCGCGGGCCACGACCACTACACCGTGGTGCCCGGCGACACCCTGTCCGGGATCGCCGAGGACCACCATGTGGCCGGCGGCTGGCCGCAGTTGTACGCCGACAACAAGACCGTCGTCGGCGGCGACCCCGACCTGATCCTCCCCGGTCAGCGGCTCGCCATGCCGTCGTCCGGCGCGCAGGCGAAGCCCAAGCCGGCGCCCCGCAAGGCGGCACCGCCGAAGACCGCGCACAAGTCCGCCCCGCACCCGGCGACCACCACCAAGCCCAAGCGCGAGCCCAAGCCGGAAGCCAAGCCCGCGGCCAAGCCGGCCGGGACGCACACCCTGGAGCGGCGCACCGCCCCCGCCTCCGCACCCGTGCGTACCGGGTACACGCTCCCTGTCGCACACGCGCCGATCGGCACGCCGTACCACGCCTCGGGCAGCAGCTGGGCGAGCGGCTACCACACCGGCGTGGACTTCCTGGTCTCCACCGGCACCTCCGTCCACTCGGTGGCCGCCGGGCGGGTCGTCACCGCCGGCTGGGGCGGGTCGTACGGCTACCAGATCGTCATCCGGCACGCCGACGGCCGCTACAGCCAGTACGGCCACCTGTCGCAGATCTCGGTGAAGGTCGGGCAGCAGGTCAACGAGGGCCAGCGGATAGGGCGTTCGGGCGCCACCGGGAACGTCACGGGGCCGCACCTGCACTTCGAGATCCGCACCGGCCCCGACTACGGCGACGACATCGACCCGCTGCGCTACCTGCGCTCGCACGGCGTGTCCGTCTGAGACGGCGGCGGCCGGCCCCGCGTCCGGCCGCCTCCCGCGAACTCCGCGAGCGGCGGCAGCGCCAGGGCCAGCCAGCAGCCGGCGAACAGCCAGCCGCCCAGGACGTCCGTCGGCCAGTGCACCCCGAGGTACACCCGCGTGGCGCCGATCAGCAGCGCCGCCAGCCCGCAGACCGCGGCCGCCGCCCGGCCCGCGGGCCCCGGCAGCGCCCGCAGCAGGCCCCACGCCAGCACGCCCGCGGCCATCGCGCTCGACGCGCTGTGGCCGGACGGGAACGCGTAGCCCGAGGCGTGCGCCGCCCAGTCCGCGGCCGGCGGCCGGGCCCGGTGGAACGCCGCCATCAGGCCGGTGCGCACCAACTGCCCGGCCAGCAGCACCAGAACGGCCAGCAGGGCGGTCGGCACCCCGCGGCGTGCGGTGCGCCCGCCGCCCAGCCAGCCGCCGACCGCCGCCGCCAGATACGGGTACGGTCCGGTGCCCGCGGCCGTCACCGCCCGTGCCGCGGCCGCCCAGCCGTGCGGCCGGTGCCGCACCGACCAGCGGTGCGGCACCGTGTCGACCGCGTACGGCGTGCCGTGCCGGCTCAGCACCACGGCCGCGAGCACCGCGAACGCGACGGCGAGACCGGCCGGCAGCAGCAACTGCCGGCCGGTGGGCAGGTGCGGCCGGCCGGGCAGGTCGGCGGCGATACGCGGGAGCCGCACTACGGCCGCTGCACCGGCACGTTGTCCTGCACCCGCTTGGGGTCGGTGACCGCGACCGGCGCCAGCGCCTCCTCGATCCGGGCCATGACGACGGCGTCCAGCCGCACGCCCGCGGCCTTGGCGTTCTCCGCGACCTGCTCGGGACGGGAGGCGCCGACGATCGCCGCCGCCACGTTCGGGTTCTGCAGCACCCAGGCCACCGCGAGCTGCGCCATGGTCAGCCCGGTGTCGGCGGCCAGCGGCTGAAGCAGCTGCACCCGCTCCAGCAGCTCGTCGCGCATGTAGCGGCCGATCATCGACGCGCCGCCCTTGTCGTCGGTGGCGCGCGAGCCGGCCGGCGGCTCCTGGCCCGGCCGGTACTTGCCGGTCAGCACGCCCTGCGCGATCGGCGAGAACACGATCTGGCCCATGCCGAGCTCCTCGCAGGCCGGGACCACCTCGCCCTCGATGATCCGCCACAGCGCGGAGTACTGCGGCTGGTTGGACACCAGCGGGATGTGCAGCTCGCGGGCGAGCGCGTGCGCCCGGCGGATCTGGTCGGCGGTCCACTCCGAGACGCCGATGTAGTGCGCCTTGCCGGAGTGCACGACGTCGGCGAACGCCTCCATCGTCTCCTCCAGCGGCGTGAACCGGTCGAACCGGTGGGCCTGGTAGAGGTCGACGTAGTCGGTCTGGAGGCGGGTGAGGGAGTTGTCGATGGACTCCCTGATGTGCTTGCGGGACAGGCCGCGGTCGTTGTGGCCGGGACCGGTCGGCCAGAACACCTTGGTGAAGATCTCCAGGCCCTCGCGGCGCTCGCCCTTCAGCGCCCGGCCGAGCACCGACTCGGCGCGGGTCCCCGCGTAGACGTCCGCGGTGTCGAACGTGGTGATGCCGACGTCCAGGGCGGCGCGGACGCAGGCGGTCGCCGCGTCCTCCTCCACCTGGGAGCCGTGGGTGAGCCAGTTGCCGTAGGCGATCTCGCTGATGATCAGGCCGCTGCGGCCGAGATGACGGTATTCCATGGGCGCGACTCTAATTCGTGCACGTGGCGGCCTGCGACGGGGAGCGGCCCAGGACGGCGGAGCGGCCTCAGCGGTTGGCCGGCGTGGTCAGCAGGTAGGGCTCGCCGGCACGCGTGCGGTGCCGGGTGGACTGCCAGCCGCGGGCGGCCAGCAGCTGCGCGCACCGGTCGAGCGCGTCCGCCGACGGCGCGGGGGACCACGAGATCTCGGCCGTTCCCGGATGGGGGGACGCGGCGACGCGGTAGCCGGCGGCGCCGGGTGAACCGGGCCGGGCCGGCGGGCAGCCCGCCGCCTCCAGGGCCAACGCCACGGCGTGCACGACGCGTTCGCGCTCCCAGGGCGCGGGCCGGGCCGTGACGCCGTCCATCAGGACGGACCGGATCTGCAGCAGGCCCTCCCAGGCGGTGGCGACCTCGGCCGCGCGCCGGGCGGGATCGGTGGGCGGTGCCGCGCCCGAGCCGTCGTCCGCGGTGAAGGTGCCGCCCGCCGGGCCGGGTGCCGGATCGGTCGCACCGGTACCTGTCGCCTCCGCGAGTTCGGCCCGCAGCCGGCGCCCCTCGGCGGTGAGGTAGTGGCTGTGGTGGCCGCCGCGGCCGTGCGGCACCGCGAGCCCGGCCGCGACCAGCGCCGCGCACACCGCCGCCGGCGCCGTCACCCGCCCGGTCGCCGGATCCGCCCCGCTCACCGCCCTGCGCCCCGCGACCCCCAGCCCCTTACCCATACCCCGACTCTAGGCCCCACCCCCGACACCCCCTCGCAGTGCGCAACCCGCAACCCCGGACGCGCCCCCGCCGGGGCCCGGGTCCCCCAGCGCCGCGCGCTCAGCCACGACGGTGGCGCGCTGTCCGCACGGCGGGGCAGGCCCACGGGGGGCGCGGGGAACTGCGCGCTGAGCTCACCACCGGCCGGTGGTCCGGGGCGGAGCGAACTGCCCCTTCGGGGCGGTGGCGGAGTGCGGCGCCGCGCGGGTTGGTCGCGCAGTTCCCCGCGCCCCTGACGGGGCACGCCCTG
>WRCZ01000090.1 GCA_009783685.1 Actinomycetes bacterium | reverse complement strand
GCCCGTTGACCTGGGCGGTCGCGGCGGCGGCAGCCCTCTTCTGCGTCCTGCTCGCCATCGGCGGTGCGGCGAACGCCCGTCAGGCGATGAGCGGTACGGGGCGTCCGTCGCTGTCCTGCGCGACCCTGCGCCTGCCGGCCGGGCCGGCCTGCGCCCACGCCCAGGACATGCAGCGGCAGCGGATCGGGGCCGAGCGCACCGCGGCCGCGGCTGCCGCCGCCCGCACCGCGGCCCAGCTGGACCCGGTGGCCGCCGGAGCCGAAGCGGCCGGCCTGATGGCCTCGCTCCCCGGAGCGGTCGCGCTGGCCCTGCTGGCCGGCGGCCACGTCGGCGGCGAGTGGTCGGGCCGGACGATCAAGAACGTGCTCGCGCAGAACGGCCGGCGCCGGCGGATCGTCGCGGCGAAGCTGGCCAGCCTGTGGATCGCCGCGGTGGGCGTGCTGTGCGCGTGCTGGGCGGCTCTCGCGGTGGCCGGTCCGGTGATCCGCCGGGCCGGGCACCTGCCGGATCCCCACCAGTCCGCGCGGCACGCCGTCACCTGGGCGGGCGCCGGGATCGGCCGGTCGCTGCTCGTGCTGGCCGCCTTCGCGGCGATCGGCCTGCTGGCCGCGGTGGTCACCCGGGGCACGATCGGAACGGCGGCCGCCGGAACCGCGGCCGTCATCGCCATGCTGATCGCCGCCGCACTGCCGGGACTCGGCAGATGGACACCGGCGACCTGGATCCAGGGATGGATGGGCTTCGCCGCCGGCCAGGGATCCATCAGCAGCCTGCCGGACAACTTCTGGTCGCGCTTCCTCACCGCTGGCGGCACCCCGCCCGGCCACGGACCCGGACTTGCCGGCGTCTCGGCCCTGTTCCTGGTCTGCGTGTTCGCCGCGACGCAGGTGTTCCGCCGTCTGGACGTCACGAGTTGACCCGGGCGTACGCTCGGGCCATGCCGTGCGTCACCCGCCTCAGGGCGATGACCGCCCGGGACGGGGCGGATCTGCTGGTCACCGTCGTGCTGCTGGGGTGGGCGCTGACCGATGTGCCGTGGCCGTGGCGTCCGCCCGGCCACGGTGGCACGGCCCCGGCCGTCTGCGGGTTCCTGGCTCTGGCCCTCGTGCAGTCCGTTCCCTCGCTGTGGCGCCGGCGCCTCCCCCTGACCGGGCTGGCGCTCGCCTGCGGCGCCCTGACGCTGCGAACGGCCCTGGGCCTGCACGTCACTTCGGCGCTGACGGCGGTGGCGGCCACCGGATACGCGGCCGGCGCGTACACCGACGTGGCGCGCCGGCACGCGCGGCCGCTGCTCGCCGGCGCGGCGGTCGTCGCGGTGGCGGCGATGGTGGACTACCGGGTGCGCATGGCGGTCGGCCTGCCGGGCGTCCTGCTCGCGGCCGGGCTGCTCGCGGGGGACGCGGCCGCGTCCCGGCGATGGGCGGCCGAGGCGGTGGTGAAGGCCGCGCGGGACGCCGAACGCGTCCGCATCGCACGGGAGTTGCACGACGTGCTCGCCCACCAGCTGGCGGCCATCACCGTGCAGGCCGGGGCGGCCCGCATGGCCGCCGCGAGCACCGGGGACGCCGCGTCCCACTGCGCGGCGACCGCCGGAGCGTTCGGCACCATCGAGGGCCTGGCGCGCGAGGCGCTCACCGAACTGAGCCATCTGCTGGGCGTGTTGCGGCGGGACGCCGAGGAGACCGCGCGCCGTCCCGCGCCCTGCCTGGCCGAGGTGCCGACCCTGATCTCCACCGCACGCGGCGCCGGTGTGGCGGCCGGGATGACGGTGGCCGGGCCACCACGACCGCTGTCTCCCGGCGCCGAACTCGCGGCGTACCGCATCGTGCAGGAAGCACTCACCAACGTGGCCAAGCACGCACCCGGCGCCACCGTCGAGGTCGCGCTGCGCTTCGAGCCGCGGGAGCTGGCGCTGTCTGTCGTCAACGGGCCTGCGGCCGACGCTCGTTCGGCCCGCGCCCCGGCCACGGGCGGCCTCGGGATGCTCGGCATGCGCGAGCGCGCGCACCTCCACGGCGGCCGGCTGACGGCCGCCGCCCTGCCCGGCGGCGGGTTCGCCGTCCACGCCCGGCTGCCCTACGGTCCCGGCGGAGGAACCCCATGACGGTCACCGTGCTGATCGCCGACGACCAGGCCGTCGTCCGCGCCGGGCTGGCGATGCTGGTCGGCAGCCAGCCCGATCTGACGGTCGTCGGCCAGGCCGCCGACGGCGTCCAGGCGACCCGGCTGGCCGCCGAACTGGCCCCCGACGTCGTCCTCATGGACATCAGGATGCCGCTGATGGACGGCCTCCAGGCCACCCGCCGGATCAGGTCGGCGAGCGCGGGCCCCTCGCCCCGGGTGGTCATCCTGACGACCTACGACCTGGACGAGTACGTCGTCGACGCGCTGCGCGCCGGCGCCCGCGGCTTCCTGCTCAAGCACGCCCCGCCCGAAGAACTCCTGCACGGCATCCGCGCGGCCGTCGACGGCGGGGCGCTGCTCTCGCCGTCCGTGACGATCCGCCTCATCGAGGTCTTCGCCGCCACCCGCCCGCAGCCCGTACGGCGGCCCCCCGCCCTGTCCCGGCTCACGCCGCGCGAGCACGAGGTGTTCGACCTCGTGGTCGCCGGCCGCACGAACACCGAGATCGGCCGGGCCCTGGCGATCGCCGAGACCACCGTGAAGACGCACCTCGGGCACGTGCTGGAGAAGCTCGGGCTGCGCGATCGCGTCCACGCCGTCATCTTCGCCTACGACCACGGCCTCGCCCGCCCCGCACCCCCGGAGTGACGCGGCGCCCGTCAGGCGAACCCGCTGTCGCGGGCGGCGCCCACGCTGCCTGCCGGCGCGTCGGGCGTTCACCGTCGCTGCCGGGAACGGCAGGCCGGCCAAGGCGTCGACGGGCAACGGGAGCCCACCGCGGCGCGGGATCGCCATGACCGTCGAGCCGTCACGTCCCCCGTACCGCTTCGACCTTCTCGATTCCGGGACCCTGGGAGAACCTGCCGGCCCCGGTCACGTCACGGGCGCGAAGCCCGGCCCTGAACGAAACCTCGCCGGCCGGGTCCCGTTCACTCACCGGCGTGCGGGAGCAGCAGGGTGAACACGGTGGGGGAGGAGCCGGCGAGGGCGAGCCGGCCGCCCGACGCCTCGACCAGGTCCCGGGCCAGCGACAGGCCGATCCCGGTGCCGTCCCCGGTCGTCGCCCCGCGGGCGAAGAGCGCGGTGGGCGGCAGGCTCACCCGGCCCTCGTCGGCGACGTCGACGGCGAGCGCACCGCCGGCCTCGCGGACGGTCACGTCCACGCGGCCGGTGCCGTGCAGGAGGGCGTTGTCCAGCAGCACGTCCAGCACCTGCCCGGCCACCCGGTCCGGCACCCGGAGGTCCTCGGTTCCCGGTGCGACGGTGAAGGCGAGGCGGCGCTGCTCCTGGGCGAAGGAGCCGTGCCAGCGCGTCTGGACGCCGTCGACCAGTTCGGCGACCTGCCGGGTCACCGTGCTGCCGCTGTCCGCACCGGCTCTTGCGAGGCGCAGGACCTCGTCGATCGTCTGGTGCAGGTGCCTGCCCTGCGCCAGCGCCTCCCCGATCGCCGCCCGCAGGTCGGCGTCCGGCGCGGTCAGCGCGGTCTCCAGAGCGAGTTGCAGCCCGGTGAGCGGCGTCCGCAACTGGTGGGAGGCGTTGGCCGCGAAGTGCCGCTCGTGCTTCAGGAGGCGGGCGAGTTCGGTGACCATGGCGTTCTGGGTCCGGGCGACCCGGTCGATCTCGGCGATGTCGCTGCCCGTCGCGCGCACGGTCAGATCGCCGTCCGCGATGTCCTGGCAGACCGAGGACAGTTCCTCCAGCGGCACCGACAGCGCGCGGGCCTGGCGGCGGGCGACGAAGATCGCCACTCCCAGGGCGGACGCGGCGGCCCCCGCGAGCACCAGCCAGTCCACGAGGACGCGGCTCCAGACGGCCCCGGCGTCGCCCGCCGCCCGCACCACGCCGATGACCTGCTCGTTGCTGGACACCGGCACGGCCACGACGACGTGCCCGCCGGTGTGCTCGCTGACCGTCGCCGCGGTCGCCGCCCGCCGGGTGGCGGCGTCCGCCGTGCGCGGGCCGGTCCCGGCCCGCAGCCGCAGCGTCGCGTCGTACACGCCGACGTCCGTTCCGGCCGGCGGCGCGGGGAGTTCGAGCGGGTCGCCCGCGGCGAACTCCGGACCCACCCGGACGGCGGCGGCCAGCGCGTCGCGCTCCAGCCTGCTCCGTTCCCCGGCGAACGTGGCGGATCGGATGACCACGGCCAGCGGCAGCGCGAGCAGGACGAGCGCGATCAGCACCGCCGCCACGGCCACGCGCGCCACCCGCCGTCTCATGCACCCATCATGCGGGCTCGGCAGGAGGGTCCTCACCGGACGGCCGGCGGTTTTGCCGTCGTCTAACCCTCAGCGACCCGGGCGCTAACCGGCGGTTGCCTAGCGTCACCGCCATGACCAAGCGACGCACCCTTCTCCTTCCGGCGGCCTTGGCCGTCCTCGCGGCCGTGCTGACGGCGGGCTGCGGGTCCTCGGGCGGCCCGGCCGCGCAACCCACCGGCGGTGCGGGCTCGCCCACCACCGCGGCCGGCGCCGCCACGACTGCCACGGCAGGCGCCCCGAGCAGCGCGTCCTCCCCGCCGGCGGCGGAGACCAACCCGGCGGGTGACATCCCCGACAACCAGGCGTACGTGGCCTTCACCCCGACCGCGGGCGGCTTCACCGTGAAGGTTCCGGAGGGCTGGGCCCGCACCGACGCAGGCGCCGTGACGACGTTCACCGACAAGCTCAACCGGATCCGGATCGAGTCCCGCCCGGCGGGCTCCGCCCCCACCCCGACCACCGTGACCGCGCGCGTGGTTCCCCAACTGCACGCCAGCGTGCCGAACTTCGCCGCGCCCAAGGTGTCCGCCGTCACCCGCAAGGCCGGGCAGGCCGTCCTGCTCACGTACCAGGGGGACGCGGCGCCCGACCCGGTCACGGGGAAGGTCGTCAGGGACGCCTTCGAGAGGTACGCCTTCCAGCGCTCGGGCCGCGAGGTCGACCTCACGCTGTCCGGACCGGTGGGGGCGGACAACGTCGACCCCTGGCGGATCGTCTCCGACTCCCTCGCGTGGCGGTGAACGGTGACCGCCGCCACCCCCACTCCCGCCGACGGACACGCCCTGGACGCGCGGGACCTGTACCGGTTCTTCCGCGCCGGCGAGGAGGAGACCCTCGCGCTGCGCGGCGTCAGCCTGCACGTCGGGCGCGGGGAGACCGTCGCGGTGATCGGCCCGTCGGGATCGGGCAAGTCCACGCTGCTGGCCTGCCTGGCGGGCCTGGACGAACCCGCCGGCGGCACGGTCCACGTCGGCGGGGAACGCATCAGCCACCGGCCCGAGTCCGCCCGGGCCAGGCTGCGGGCCCGGCACATCGGGGTCATGACGCAGTCCGGCAACCTCGTGGCGCATCTCAGCGTGCGCGACAACATCCGCCTGGCCCGTGGCGCCGCGCCCGGCAGGAGCACGCAGCCGGTCGGCGAACTGCTGGAGCGGACGGGACTGGACCGCCGCGGGCACGCGCTGCCGCGCGAGCTGTCCGGCGGTGAACTGGCCCGCGCGGGGCTGGCCGTGGCCCTGGCCAACGACCCCGACGTGCTGCTCGCGGACGAGCCGACCGGCGAGCTCGACGGCTCGACCGAACGCAAGGTCCTCGACCTGCTGCGGGCCCGCGCCGGCACGTCCCGCGGCGTGCTGCTGGTCACCCACAGCCGCGAGGCGGTGCGGATCGCCGACCGGGTGATCGGCCTGCACGACGGAAGGATCCGCGCATGACGACCACCGAGGTGCTCGCCGACGCCCACGACGCCGCCCGCACTTTCGGGCGCGGCCCCACCGCGGTGGTCGCCGTGCACGGCGCGACCTTCCAGGTGCGGGCCGGCGACCGGATCGCCGTCGTCGGCCCGTCCGGCTCGGGGAAGTCCACGTTGCTGCACCTGCTGGCCGGACTCGAACGCCCCAGCGGCGGGCGCGTGTCCTGGCCCGCCCTCGACCCGGGACCGGCCGGGACGGCGCCCGCCCACCAGATCGGCGTGGTGTTCCAGGGCCCCAGCCTCATCCCGGCGCTGGACGTCGTCGAGAACGCGGCCCTGCCCCTGGTGCTGGCCGGCGTCCGCGAGGGCGAGGCCCAACGCAGGGCACGGGACGCGCTGCACCTGCTGGGCATCGCGGACCTGGCCGGCCGCCTGCCCGAGGAGCTGTCGGGCGGCCAGGCCCAGCGCGTGGCCATCGCCCGCGTTCTCACCCAGGCCCCCCGCCTGGTGCTCGCGGACGAACCGACCGGCCAGCTCGACCGGGCCACCGCCGACCACGTCGCCGACGTCCTGCTGAGCGCCGTCGACATGCTCGGCGCGGCCCTCGTCCTGTCCACGCACGACCCGGCCGTCGCGCAACGGCTCGCCGTACGGCGGGAGATGCACGAAGGGCGACTGCTCGCATCCGACGGCACCCGAGGAACGCACTCATGATCATCATCTGGACCCGCGGGCTGGTCAGGCGCCGCTTCGGACGGCTCGCGGCCACCGCCCTCGGCATCGCGGTCGCCGTCGCACTGGCGGCAGCGCTCGGATCCTTCCTCACCGCGTCGAAGTCGACGATGACCGCGCGGGCCGCACGATCGGTGGCCGTGGACTGGCAGGTCGAGGTGCAACCCGGCGCCGACCCTGCGGCCGTGCTGAAGGGCGTGCGGTCCGCACCCGGCGTGCACACCGCCCTTCCCGTGGGGTTCGCGCGCACCTCCGGCTTCCAGGCACGGGCCGGCGGCTCCCTGCAGACCACCGGACCCGGCACGGCCCTCGGCATGCCCGACGGATACCGCGCCGCGTTTCCGCAGGAGATCCGCCAGCTGACCGGCGCACCGGACGGCGTGGAACTCGCCCAGCAGACCGCGGCGAACCTCCACGCGGCCCCCGGCGACACGGTCACCGTCTCCCTGCCCGGGACCCGCGGCGCCCAGGTGAAGGTCGACGGCGTCGTCGACCTGCCGCAGGCCGACTCCCTCTTCCAGAAGGTCGGCGCCCCCGCGCAGACCCAGCCCACCGCACCCCCCGACAACGTGATCCTCCTCCCGGCCCGCGTCCTGGCGGAGATGACGAAGGCAGCGGGACCGGGCGCCGTCACCACGCAGATCCACGTGGCCCGCGACGCCACCCTGCCCTCGGACCCGGCCGCCGCCTACACCGCCGTCACCGGCGCGGCACACCACCTCGAAGTCCGCAGCGCCGGCGGTGCGGTCGTCGGCGACAACCTGGGCGCGGCCCTCGGCGCCGCCCGCGAGGACGCCCTGTACGCCCAGATCCTCTTCCTGTTCCTCGGCGCGCCCGGCGTGATCCTCGCCGCCCTGCTCACCGCCGCCGTCGCGGGAGCCGGCGCGGACCGGCGGCGCGGCGAGCAGGCCCTGTTGCGCACCCGGGGCCTGGCGCCGCGCCAGGTCGGCGTGCTGGCCACGGTGGAGGCGCTCGTCGTCGGCACCTGCGGCGGCCTGCTGGGCCTGGGACTCGCCGCACTGGCCGGACAGGCCGCCTTCGGCACCGCCTCGTTCGGAGCGACAGCCGCCTCGGCGGCCCTCTGGTCGGGCACCGCCTTCGCGCTCGGCCTCTGCGTGGCGCTGCTCGTCGTCCTGGTGCCCGCGGTGCGCGACCTGCGCTCGGGAACCGTGGCCCAGGCGCGGAGCACCGTCGGGCGGCGCCACCGCTCCCCGCTGTGGATGCGCTACGGGCTGGACGTCGCGATGCTCGCCGGATCGTTCCTGGTCTTCCGCGCATCCAGCGGCAACAACTACGCGCTCGTCCTCGCACCCGAAGGGGTGCCGGGCATCTCCGTCTCCTACTGGGCCTTTCTGGGGCCCGCCCTGCTGTGGCTCGGCTCGGCGCTCGTCCTGTGGCGCCTGACGGCACTGGTCCTGCGGCACGGCAGAACGCCGCTGACCCGCGTCGCCCGCCCGCTCACCGGCACGCTCGCCGGCACCGCGGCCGCCGCCATCACCCGCCGGCGCCGCCCGCTGGCCCGCTCGGTGGTCCTTTTCGCGCTCGCGCTCTCCTTCGCCGTCTCGACCGCCACGTTCAATGCCACCTACCGGCAACAGGCCGAAGCCGACGCCCAGTTGACCAACGGTGCCGACGTCACGGTGACCGAACCGCCGGGCGGCACCGCCGGCCCCGGGGCCGCACGCGAGCTGGCCGCCGTGCCCGGCGTGCATCATGTCGAGCCGGTCCAGCACCGCTTCGCCTACGTCGGATCCGACCTCCAGGACCTGTACGGCGTGCAGCCCGCCACCATCGGATCGGCCACCGCGCTGCAGGACGCGTACTTCCAGGGCGGCACCGCCCACGACCTGCTGGCCACCCTCCAGGCCCGGCCGGACGCCGTGCTGGTCAGCGCCGAGACCGTCCACGACTTCCAGCTCACCCCCGGCGACCTGATCAACCTGCGCCTGCAGGACACCAGGACCAGATCCCTGCGCACCGTCCCCTTCCACTTCGCGGGTGTCGTCAAGGAGTTCCCCACCGCCCCCAAGGACAGCTTCCTCGTCGCCAACGCCGCCTACGTGGCCAGGTCGACCGGCAGCAACGCCGTCGGAGCCTTCCTGGTCGACACCGGCGGCGCGCACCAGAAGGCCGTCGGCGAGCGGCTGCGCGCCCGGGTCGGCACCGCGGCGACCGTCACCGACATCACCGGGACCCGCAACGCGGTCGGTTCCAGCCTGACGTCGGTCGACCTGGCGGGCCTGACCAGGATCGAGCTCTTCTTCGCGATCCTGCTGGCCGCCGGCGCCGGCGGCATCGTCCTGGTCCTCGGACTCGCCGAGCGCCGCCGCACCTTCGCCATCGCCACCGTGCTCGGCGCGAGCCGGCGGCAGTTGCGCGGACTGGTCCTCAGCGAGGCGGCCGTCACCACGGCCGGCGGCCTGGCCGGGGGCGCGGTGATCGGCTGGGCCCTGTCGCAGATGCTGGTCAAGGTCCTCACCGGCGTCTTCGATCCGCCACCGGCGACCATCGCCGTGCCGTGGGCCTACCTCGCCCTGACCGTCGCCGTCGCCCTCGCGGTCATCGCGTGGGCGGCACTGGGCAGCGCCCGCAACTCCTCCCGCCCGGCCGTCGAGGAGCTGCGCGAACCGTGAGTGCCCGTACCCTTCCAGGCATGTCCCCGCCCGTCCCGCACGACGCCGCACGCACCCGCGTCCTCGTCATCGAGGACGACGACACCATCGGCCGGCACCTGCACGCCGGGCTGCGGGGAAGCGGATACGCGGCAACCTGGTGCCGCACCGGGAGCAGCGGTCTGGCCGAGGCCGGACTCACCCGGCACGACGCCGTCCTGCTGGACCTCGGGCTCCCGGACGTGGACGGCATGGACGTCGCGCGCCACCTGCGCGCCGACCATCCCGACCTGCTGATCGTGATCCTCACGGCACGCAGCGACGAGATCGACGTCATCGCCGGCCTCGACGCGGGCGCGGACGACTACCTCGTCAAACCGTTCACCCTGAGCGTGCTGCTGGCCCGGCTCCGCGCGCACCTGCGCCGCCGGCCGGCCGGCTCGCCCGCCGAGAGTGCGCCGATCCGGCTCGGTGACCTCACCGTGGACCCCGCGTCGCGGCGCTGCCTCGTGGCCGGAGGCGAGATCACGCTGCGGCCCAAGGAGTTCGAGCTCCTGGTGGCGCTGGCCCAGCGGGCCGGCGCCGCGGTCTCCCGCGAGGATCTGATGGCCCAGGTCTGGGACGCGAACTGGTTCGGCCCGACCAAGACGCTGGACGTGACGATGGCGGCACTGCGCCGCCGCCTCGAGGCGGCGGCCGCAGCCGTGCCGGAGGGCCGACCCCGCCTGCCGCACATCGCCACGCTGCGCGGACACGGGTACCGGCTGGAACCGCCCGCCGGCTGACGGGACCTCCCGGCACGAAGGAAGTGGACCTCGGCGATCGGGCGAGCCGCCTCCTGCACGAGGGAAGTGGACCTCGGTGATCGGGCGAGCCGCCTACGTGCACGAGACCGGACGCGCAGGCGACGACCACGGCTTGCACGCGGTCCCGGACGTGGAGCTCGGCCAGGATGCGGCTCACGTGCGCTTTGACGGATTCCGGGCGACCCGGTGACGGCGGTACCCCGCTGCCACCGGGGGCAGCTCCGGCCGGCCCGAGCCGGCGTCGGCCCGGTCCGCGGTCCTCCGGGCAGGATCCGTGCGACATCCGACCGCTAGAAGCGGTCGAGACGGCAGCCCGCCAGCAGCGGCTCGGCGGCGCCGTCGACCAACTCCCGCGCGACCAGGCGGCCCACGGCCGGGGCGAGCGTGACCGCGGAGTGCAGCACCGTCACATAGAGGCCGGGCACCTCGGCGACCGGGCCGATGATCGGCTCGCCGTCGGCCGGCATGGGACGTGCGCCGACCCGGGTGCTGAGCAGCGTGACGTTCGCGGCGCCGCGGAAGGTGGAGCGGACGGCGGCGAGAGTCCGTTCGGGCGCGTCCGCGGCGGCGATCAGCCGGTCCGCGGCGACCTGCCGGAGATCGAAGTCCCGGTTGTTGACCACGGTCCGGACCAGACCGGCCGGAGCACGGAACCGGAAGAGCGTCGCCGGCGACGGGTCGACCGGGACGCGTATGCCGAGCGACGCGCCGAGCGCGGCAGTTGCCACCCCCGCCGCGAGCACCACGGTCGCACCGGGGAGCGGCCCCGCCACCGTCTCGACCCCGGCGACCCGGCCCGCGGCGTCCCTGCGGACCGCGGTGACCGGGGTGTCCCGACGGACCACCGCGCCGTGCGCACGGGCACCCGTGACCAGCCGCTCGGTCACACCCACCGGGTCGACGGCGCCGTCGCCGGGTGACCAGACGGCCCACTCCGGGGGCTGCCGCAGGGCGGGTTCGAGCGTCGCCACGGTGGCCGCGTCCACGATCTCCTGCCCGGGCCCCGCCTTCGGCGCGCCGTCCGTCGTGCCCCAGGACAGCGAGCCGGACCAGGTCACCGGGAGCCCCGGCAGCTCGGCCTGGAGCCGGTGGTACTCCTGCGTCGCGGACGCCCGCAGCGCGGCGGCCGGGCCGGTGCGCACGCCGGACGCCCCGATCCAGGCGAACGAGCCCGCGGTCACGCCGGCGCCAGGCCGCCCGGCGTCGACGAGGGTCACGGCGGCACCGGCCCGTGCGGCGTGATAGGCCACCGAGGCGCCGACGACACCGGCGCCGACGACCACCAGGTCGCTGCTCATGCTCGGGCCCTGCGGGGCCGCGGCCGCCCCGTGCGTCGCATGCTCATGGGCACCCACGCTAGCGCGGGGCGGCCGCGGCATGCCTCATGGTTTTCGGGCGCTTCGCGGGGCCACCGGCACCTGAACACACCGGAGTCGGTGCCGTGCCGCACCGTTTCGCCGCTGGCAGGATGCCGGTGGAGGGGCGTCACGAGGACGCCCCACGCCAGGAGGAGCAGGCCATGTCCGAAGCCCTGGTATCCCAGGCGTTGATCCTGGCCGGAGGCCAGGCCACCCGTATGCGCCCCTACACCGACGACGCGCCCAAGGCGATGGTGCCCGTCGCCGGCGCACCGATCGTCGGCTACCAGCTCAGGTGGCTCGCCGACCACGGTGTGAAGGCGGTGACGATCAGCGGCGGCTACAAGAACGAGATGATCAGCGACTACGTGGGCGACGGCGGCCGGTTCGGCCTGGAGGTCCGCTACGCCATCGAGGCCGAGCCCCTGGGCCGGGGTGGCGGGCTGAAGTTCGCCGCCCGCGACCTGGCGGACCCCGGGGCGCCGTTCTTCGTGCTGAACGGCGATGTCATCACCGGCTTCTCGCTCGGCGACTTCGCCGCGTACCACCGGGAGAACGGCGGCGCCGTCACGCTCGCGCTCTCCCCGTACCGGTCGAACTGGGGGGTCGCGGAGCTCGTGGACGGCAACCGCATCAAGGGGTTCACCCAGTCCCCGGAACTGCCGTACTGGATCAACGCGGGCATCTACCTCTTCAACCCCGATGTCACCGACAGGCTCCCCGACAAGGGGGACCACGAGGACAGCACCTTCCCCGAGCTCGCCCAGGAGGGCCTCCTGGTCGGCTATCGGATCTCGGGCTACTGGCGCGGCATCGACACGGTCAAGGACGTGATCGAAGCGTCCAAGGAGGTCCTGGCCTCCGGTGCCCTGCTCGCGCCGGAGTTCCGGACCACGGACCCGGAGATCTGACGGCGAACCGGGCGCAGCGGCCCGACGCCTCCGACGCCCCCGATGCCCACGCCCCGCCCCGCGCCACGGCTGAAGTCCTCGAAGGGGTGAACCTCGCAGCCAGGCGGCAGCGCAAAGGCTGTCTTCGTCCGCCCGTTTCCGCAGGTTGTGTGGTGGGGTGGGACGAAGATGCGCGGTCGGTCGGATGGCCGACGACCGGCGGTCTCACAGCCCTGTCCGGTGCCCATGAAGGGAAGATCTGCCGTGGTGCCGATGACCCTGCACGAGATCGCGGAGGCAGTCGGTGGCGCGCTGTACGACGTTCCCGATCCGGGAGCGGTGGTGCACCGGACCGCCGTCATCGACTCGCGGCACGCCGGACCCGGTTCGCTGTTCGTCGCCCTGCCCGGGGAGCGCACCGACGGCCACCACTTCGCCGCCGCGGCCATCGCCTCCGGGGCGGTCGCGGTCCTCGCGGCGCGGCCGGTGGACGTCCCCGCGATCGTCGTGCCGGACCCGATGGACGCGCTGGCGCGTCTCGCGCGAGCGGTCATGGCGAAGCTGGACTCCCCGACCGTGGTGGCACTGACCGGTTCGGCCGGGAAGACCGGCACGAAAGACCTGCTCGGCCACCTGATCGGGAACACCGGCACCACCGTCACGACCCCGCTGTCCTACAACAACCAGCTCGGCCTGCCGCTGACCGTCCTGCGGGCGGACGCCGCCACGCGGTGCCTGCTGGTCGAGATGGGCGCCAGCCGTGCGGGGCACATCAAATTCCTGACCGGCATCGTCCCGCCGACCGTCGGCCTGGTGCTCAACGTGGGCACGGCCCACATCGGCGAGTTCGGCGGCTCCAAGGAAGCCATCGCCGAGGCGAAGGGCGAGCTGGTCGAGGCCCTTCCCCCGGACGGGCTGGCCGTGCTGAACGCCGACGACCCGTACGTGATGGGGATGTCGGCCAGGACCACCGCGCGCGTCCTGACCTTCGGCAGGGCCAGGGGCGACGTACGCGCCACCCACGTGGACGTCGGCCAGGACGGTCGTGCTTCGTTCACCCTGACCCACGACGGCTCCAGCGCGCCCGTCAGGCTCGGCATGTACGGCGAGCACCACGTGGCCAACGCGGCGGCTGCCGCCGCCGTCGCCCTCAGCCTCGGCATCGGGTTCGACGACGTCGCGGAAGCGCTCAGCTCGGCGCGGCCGTCGAGCCCCGGCAGGATGGAGGTCGTCGAGCGTCCGGACGGGGTGACGGTCGTCAACGACGCCTTCAACGCCAACCCCGACTCCATGGACGCCGCGCTGAGCGCCGTGGCGGCCATGTCGGCGGGACGGCGGCGCACCGTCGCCGTGCTCGGGGAGATGGCGGAACTCGGCGGCGGTTCCGGGGCCTACCATGCCGAACTGGGCCGGCGCGTCGCCGCCGCAAGCGTCGACGTCCTGGTCGCCGTCGGCGGACCCGAGGCGGCGCTGATCCACGATCAGGCACAGGCGCACGGCGTCACCAGCACCCTCGTGCCCGACGGCGAAGCCGCCCTGGAGTTCCTTTCCGGCTGCCTGGAACCCGGGGATCTCGTCCTGGTGAAGGGCTCGCACAGCGCCGGGCTGGAAGAGACCGCGACCCG
>WRCZ01000089.1 GCA_009783685.1 Actinomycetes bacterium | reverse complement strand
CTGCTCCCCCACCCGCCCGAGGTGATGGCCGGGGAAGTCGTGGCCAGCGCATAAACGATGTCCCGCGGCGGGGTCGGACAAAGCGCCCAAAAGCTCTGGCGTCATTCGACGGAGAGAAATCCGTTTCCCCCTCGGCCACCAGAATACGCGGCGCCAATTCGCCAATTCCCCTGGATTCACGTCCTCCGCGGCGCGGTTGCCCGCCTCCGCGCCCCCGACGTAGCGTGGAGGGAGTCGCAGTCGACATCGACGCGGAGGCGAGCCGGCCGCCTCGTTGGGGTACCCCAGTTGAGGTGCCTCGGTCGCCGGCCGGGGAGCCTGCTTTCGCACGTCCAGGAAAGAAGCGACCCATGCAGAAAGAAAAGGTTGAATCCCACCTCAAGGACATGGACGAACTTGACTTCTCCGGCTGGAACAACGCCGACTGGAGCGGGGTTTTCGCCCACCACCACACCGACGACGTCCTCGTCGACTGGAAAGGGCAGGACCCGACCCACGGAATTCAGCAGCACATCGAGGCCATGAAGGCCTATGTCGCGTCGGCGGGAGGAACTCCTCCGCAGATCACGTCCCACCCGATCGCCTTCGGATCCGGGGACTGGACCTGCGTCATAGGTGAGTTCGAGGGCGGAGGCCGCATGGTGACCGTCGCCAAGTGGGTGGATGGAGCGATCTCCGAGGAGTACATCTGGTCCTAGACCACCACCGGTCCTGGACCACGACGACCCGCCTTCCGGGAGTCCCGGTCCCGCGTGGATCGAGATGCCCGCCCTGATGCGACGAGGGAGTACCACATGACCACACCCGCCCTGGCCGACGTGACCGGCACCTACGTGCTGGACCCGGCGCACACCCGGATCGGCTTCGTTGCCCGGCACGCGATGATCACCAAGGTGCGCGGCTCCTTCCACGAGTTCGAGGGGACCTTGCAGCTGGACGGCTCCGACCCGTCCGGTTCGAGTGCGTCGGTCTCCATCCAGGCGGACAGCATCGACACCGGCAACGCCGATCGCGACGGCCACCTGCGGACGAACGACTTCCTGGACGCCCCCAACCACCCCAAGATCACCTTCACCTCCACCAAGGCCGAGCAGCTGGACGACAACCACTTCCGGCTGACCGGAGACCTGGCGATCAAGGGCGCCGCCAGGCCGATCAGCATCGACTTCGAGTACACCGGTGCCGCGCGCGACCCCTTCGGCAACGACCGGGTGGGCTTCGAGGGAGCCGTCACCATCAGCCGCAAGGACTACGGGCTGACGTGGAACGCCGCTCTCGAAGGCGGCGGCGTTCTCGTCGGGGACCACGTCGTGCTCCAGTTCGACGTCTCGGCGATCAAGCAGGCGTGACGGAAGCCGGCCGCGCGGGACGGTGAAGGTGCCGGGGAAGCACGAGCGCAGAGGAGCTTTCCATGTCACAGGGCACGACGGTCACCGTTCTCGGAGCCGGGGCACTCGGCACCGCCATGGCGACGCGGCTCGCGGAGGCCGGTCATCAGGTGAGGCTGTGGAACCGCACACCCGACAAGGCCCGCGTGGTGGCGGAGCAGACGGACGGGATCACGGCCGTGGAGGCTCTCGGCGACGCGATCCCGGGCGCGGCGGTCGTCCTCACCGTGCTCCGTGACGGGGACGCGGTCGCGTCGGTGATGTCGGACGGCGTCACCCTGCTCGACGACCGGGCCGTCTGGGTGCAGGCGAGCACGGTGGGCCCGCAGAGCGCCGGCGACCTGGCCGGCCTGGCCCGCCATCATGGCGTCGCCTACCTCGACGCACCGGTCTCGGGCAGCACCGATCCCGCCCGGCACGGCAAGCTGGTCTGGATCGTCGCCGGCCCCGACGACGCCCTCACCCGGGCGCGTCCGGTGCTCGACGCTCTCGGCTCGTCCGTGCTCCACGTGGGGACGGGCGTCGAGGGCAGCGCGGTCAAACTCGCGGTCAACGCCTGGATGACCGCCTCGACGGTCGTCATGAGCGACGTCCTCGCGCTGTGCGACGCGCTGGGCGTCGACCACTCGACCCTCGTCGAGACGCTGGACGCCGGCTCGCTCAAGATGCCGTACGAGCTGCAGAAGATCGACGCCATGGACGACCACCTGTACACGCCGGGATTCGCGGTGCAACTCGCCCTCAAGGACATCGACTTGGCGGCTGAGAACGCCACCACCCCCAGCTCGCTGTTCCACGTGGTCCAGGACCGCCTGCACGCGACCGTCGCGGCCGGGCACGGCAAGGACGACCTCGCCGCCGTGGACTACGTGCGGAACCCGCCGCCGGCCGCCTGAGGCGTCCCGCCGCGACGCGGAACCGGGTGAGCGGATCCGTGAGGGAGCCGCTCACCCGGTCGACATGTGGCCCGGTGGCGCAGGTCAGGACATCGCGCAGCCGTTCGCCTTGTTGCTCCAGGTGGGCTGCATGGCGAAGGTCCCGGTCGGCAGGCCGATCGCGCCCAGGCCCTTCCAGGCGCACAGGTCGCCGTTCTCCTCGCCGTCCGAGGCCACGTACCCGCTCGGGGGCTCCGGGTCGGTCAGGGTCTCGGCGTACTCGTGGCCTTCGACGATGCTGAAGCCGTCGAGCTTGCTGCGGACGGAGTTGGCACCGCAGCTGGAGCCCGCGTCGAGCACGTACGGCATGTTCGTGTAGGGAACCTTGCCGTTGTAGTCGTGCCAGGCGCAGAAGCCCGTGTTCGGGAAGCCGTCGGGGTGCGTGCCGCTCGGACTGAGCACGACGATCTGCACGTTGGGGCCGGAGACGCCGAAGTGCGAGGCCGCTTTGTTGGCTTCGGAGGAGATCGCGGACGCGGATGCCTTGGAGGGCGCGGCGGACGCGCTGTCGACCCAACTGCCGCGCAGTTCGGCGCCGGAGAAGGTGGGTCCGGCGCCGGAGCTGTCGGTGTACTGGGAGGTGACGCGGGACCAGGCGTCACTGGACGTGCCCAGGCCGTTGAAGAGGTTGTTCATGTACGACTGCACGCCGTTGCTGTCGCTGTTCCACTGGCTGCCCCAGTACACGAGGTAGACGGCGGACGCGTGCTGCGTGGGTCCGTTCTGGTAGTGCAGCGTTCCGGTGGAGACGGCGGGCGCGGCACTGCCGGCCTGCCGCATCGGCAGGACGCCGTGGTGGCTCTGCGCCGGCGCGGCGGCGACCGGGACGACCCCGGACTGGCCGTCGGCGGGTGTCGAGGCGGTACTCGACGCCGCGGTTCCGATGACGGTGGTCGCGCCGGCGGCGAGCAGCCCGGCGCCGTACTGCAGGCGGCGGGTGAGCGTGGACGCGGTGGCACGGTGGCGTAAGCGCATGCGAACTCCTCGTTCGTGTACGGAGGGGGGATGCGACGTGCTGGCCCCGGGACCGATCGGGTTCCGGGGGTTCGTCAGGAACCAAAGCCCACGTTGACGATGTACAGTCAATGCGATGAGGTGCGAGTACATCAATGTGTCGGGTGGTTAAGAAGTGCCTAAGATCTTCGAGCCCGGACCAGGACTTTTGAACCGCCTCGCGGCGGGCGTCGGACCTGATCCGGAACCGGTGCGGCGCCAGGCGGTCTCCGCGTCCCGCGGCGACCGTTGCCAGGTTCCGTCGCTCGGCGTGCCACCGAGGAGAGCGCGATGCGGGTGCTTGTCGTCGAGGACGATCCCCGGATCGCCGGGCTCCTGGTACGGGGGCTGGAGGGGGCCGGATACGCCGCGGCCTCCGTGGCCGACGGACGCGGTGCGCTGACGGCGGACCCCGAACCCGACGTGGTCCTGCTGGACCTGGGACTGCCCGACGTCGACGGCGCCGAGGTGTGCCGTCGGCTGCGCCGGCGTTCCGGCGTGGCGATCATCGTGGTCACGGCCCGCGGCGAGGAACCCGACCGGGTCGCCGCGCTCGACGCGGGCGCCGACGACTACCTGGTCAAACCGTTCGGCCTCGCCGAACTCCTCGCCCGCATCCGCGCCGTGCTGCGGCGGGTCCGCCCGGCCGGACCCGCGCTCCTGCGCCACGGCGTGCTGACGGTGGATCCGCGGACCCGCAAGGTGACGGTCGCCGGACGGGAAGTGGCCCTGACTCCGAAGGAGTTCGACATCCTGGAGGCGCTGGCCGCCGACCCCGGGCGGGTCGTCACCCGCCAGGAGATCCTCGAACGCGCCTGGGACGCCCGCTGGTACGGCCCCACCAAGGTCCTGGACGTCCATATGGCGGGACTGCGCCGCAAGTTGGCCGTTCCCGGCCTCGTCGAGACCGTGTACGGGCGGGGCTTCCGGCTCTGCTCCCAGGACACCGCACCGCCCGGGCCGGCATGACACGGCGGATCGCGCTGGCCGTCATGGGTCTGGTGACCGTGCTGCTGGCTCTGACCGTCGTGCCGCTCGGGCTGTCGCTGGCCGGACGCGAGCGCGCCGACTTCCGGGATGGCACCGAGTGGGCGGACAACGCCCTGGCCGACGCCGCCGAGGAGCGCCTGTCCGACGGGGAGTCGGCCGATCCGATGGGGAATCTCCTGGAGGACGCGGCACGGCAGGGCGAGTGCGCCGCCGTCTTCGACACCGCCGGGCACGAGGTGGCTGCCGCGGGGTGCGGGTCGGCGGACGCCGCGAGGGCGGCGGCAGGCGGGACATGGCCGGAGGTGGCCCGCCGCGTGGCCGGCAGCGGCGCAGCGGTCACCTGGAAGTCGCCCGGCCGGCTGACCGTCGCCGTCCCGGTCGGCAACCCCGTGCATCCGGTCGGCGCGTCGGTGCTGTCCCGGCCCAGCGACGCGGTCGATCGCCGCATCGCCAGACTGTGGGAGCGGCTGGCGGCGATCGGCGTCGCGGGTCTGCTCGCGGGCGCGCTGCTCGCGGTGCTGCTCGTGCGCTGGGTCGGCCGGCCGCTGCGGGCCGTGGCCGATGCGGCGAGGCAACTGGGCGAGGGACGGCTGGAAGCGCGGGCCGCGGCCGCCGGAGGGCCTGACGAGGTGCGCCGGCTCGCGGCGACCTTCAACACGATGGCGATGCGCACCGAGACCCTCATCCACGGGCACCGCGCGGTGATCGCCGACGTCTCGCACCAACTGCGCACGCCGCTGGCCGCCCTGCGGCTGCGGCTCGACCTGCTCGCGGTGGACGCGGACCACGCCACGGCCGCCGAACTCACCGCCGCCCAGGAGGAGATCGCCCGGCTGTCGCGGCTCGTCGACGGCCTGCTCGCGGTGGCCAGGGCGGAGCACGCCGTACCCCGACCGGTTCCGGTGCGGATCGACGAGGTGGTGCGGGACCGGCTCGCGGCCTGGACCCCGGTGGCCCAGGAGCGGCAGGTCTCGCTCACCGCCCACTGCCCTGCCCGGCTGACCGCTCGCCTGGGGGCCGGCGACCTGGAGCAGGTGCTCGACAACCTCGTGGCCAACGCGCTCGACGCGGTCCCGGAAGGCGCCCTGGTCCGGATCGAGGCCCGTGCCGGCCGCGGCTGCGCGGTCCTCCGGGTGACCGACGACGGACCGGGCCTGAGCCCGGCGGCGCGGGCCGGCGCCTTCCACCGCTTCGGGCACCCGGAAGCCTCCGGCACCGGTCTGGGCCTGGCCATCGTGCACCGGCTGGTCACCGCGAACGGCGGCTCCGTCCGGCTGGAGGACACCCCAGGGGGCGGCCTGACCGTGGTGCTCGAACTGCCCCGGTGACACGGCCCTGCCGGCGGTCAGGGCCACGCCACGGCGTCCCGACACACGACGCCGAGGCCCTGACGGGTGGTGGTTGCCGTGGACGCTCATGCCGCAGGCGCGGCGCGGGCGCATCCTGGACGCGGTGGCCGAAGTCCTGGCGCCCGGCGGCCGGTTCACCACCTTTGCCTGTCTGCACGTGGCCCGGACCCAACCCGCCCGTCACTTCACCGCTGAACTGGCTTTCCGTTTCGACCGGTTGGAGCGCTCGAAGACGGTGTGGACGAACCTCCCGTTCGCTTTCGTGCACCGGGCCACGCAGCGGCCATGACCGCGAGCGGGCCTGCGCGAGCGCGGACCGCGAGATCGCCGCGCGGGAGTCCGTCCTTGGTCGTGAGTTCAGCGGTAGTTGCCGGTGTGGCCGAGACTGTAGCGGCCCGGTTGGGGGAAGATCGCCAGGCCGTGCGGATTCGCGCCGACATGGATGCGGGCGAGCAGCCGGCCGTTCGTGGTCGAGAAGCAGTAGACCTCGTCGTCGTTGCGTCCGGACAGCCACAGCTGCTTGCCGTCGGCGCTGACCCCGCCCATGTCCGGCGAACCACCGCCGGGGATGGTCCAGTTCGCGACGACCGCGCCGATCGTGGGGTCGACCACCGAAACGGATCCCGCCTGGCGGTTCGAGACGTACAGCAACGTGCCGTCCCGGCTGGGGTAGATGCCGTGCGTTCCGGCGCCGGTACGGATGAGCGCGCCCCGATGGAGCGTGGTTCCCTCGATCGGGATGAGCCCTCCGTCGTGGAACCCCGCCACGTAGAAGGTCCGCCCGTCCGGGCCGAGCCGGATGTCCTGGGGCATGGAGTCCGCCCCGAGATCGAGGGTGCCCAGGAGCTTCATCGACTTCGTGTCGAACTTCAGCAACTGGCCGGAGTACTCGCAGGTGGCGATGAAGTACGAGCCGTCCGCGGAGAAGTCGGCGTGGTTGATCCCCCTGCACGGCACCTTGACCTTGCGGCGCAACGCCATGGTGTGCGGGTCCCGTACGTCGATGCGGTTGAGGTACTCCGCCACGACGAGAGCGGACCGGCCGTCCGGGGTGAAGTAGAGGTTGTACGGCTGGTCGACGTTGCGGACCGGCTTCCCGGGCTTGCCGGTGTGCGGGTCGATCGGAACGAGCTGGTCGCTGCTGCTGGCGTCGACCCACAGCGTCTTGAGGTCCCAACTCGGCGTGACATGTTGCGGCATTCCGCCGACGTGGAAGTGGTCCACGATCTTGAACGTCTTCGGATCGATCACGGTGACGGTGTCACGGTCCGTGCTGGTGGACCAGCGGGTGCCGCCCATGCCCGTCTCGCCGCTGTTGGGCACGTACACCAGCTCCCGGGCCCCGGCGACCGCCGGGCTGAGCATCCCCGCATGGGTGAACGCGTAGACCTGCGACGGTGACGCCGCCCGCTGCCCGGTGTTCGGGGGCTGCCCGACGCCGGGCGACGCCGCCCGCCGCGCGTCCTGGCCCGAAGCGAGCAGTCCGCCGGCGATCACGACGCACGTGGTGAGGATGAGACCGCACACCAGCGCGAGGCCGGTTCGATTGGGGCGCATGCGCAGCCTCCGCTCACGAAATCCCTGACGGCGGCAGCGTAGGCAGGAGCAGAGCCCGGCGCGATTCGCGGAGTGCGCTCCTGCCACCTGGGACGGGCCGTCCTGCGCCCCCTTCCGGCGTTTCCCGGGTGCCCTGGCCCTGCCGCCACCCGGGTCCTGAACCGGGATCGCAATGCCCCATCGGAGTGGGCCGGCCGGCCCTCTCCTGAACATCGCCCGGAACGCCAACGCCCTTCGCAGAGCGGTCACTCGGATGGGCCCATGCCGCGGGCGGGCCGGCCTGCCCGTCGTTCTGCCCGATCGCCGGTGGCAGGCCGTCTGTTCCGACATGCGGTCGCCCGACGCCTCGCTTAGCGTCCAAACAGCGCCGGAATCATCCGATTCCCGCGAGGGGGCCCCGAGTCGATCCGGCTCCATGCCGCAGACGCATCTCGACATTCCGGGCCCGATCCCCCTTCGAGGACGCGCAGTCCTCTGGGCGTATCCCATCTGCTCGATGGAGACGTGTGCATGACTGGCGACATACCTCCGATACCGACGTGGGTTCCCCGGCGGGGACGGCCGGGCGCGTCGCGGCGCCCCGCTCCCCACGGGCCGGGCCAGGGCGGGCTCCGTCCGCCCGGCCTGCCCGCGGGGCCTGCCACCGGCCTCGGCTCCCCCCGGCCTGTCAGCCTGTCGGAACTCGCGGCCTTCTGGACCGGGGCCGAGCGGTGCGGCGCGGACGTCGCCGTCGTGGACTGCACGCACGACAGCAGGCAGGTGCGCCCGGGCTGGCTGTTCTGTGCCCTGCCCGGTGCGCACTACGACGGGCACGACTTCGCGGAGGCCGCCGTCCGGGCGGGTGCGCGCGCTCTGCTGGTGCAGCGCTTCCTGGATCTGGACGTGCCGCAGCTGCGCGTGCCGAGCGTGCGGTGGGCCATGGGCCCCGTCGCCGCGGCCGTGCACGGCCGGCCGGCGGAGCGGCTGGCGCTGGCAGGCGTGACGGGGACCAACGGCAAGACCACGACGACCTATCTCCTGCAGGCCGCTTTCGTGGCATCCGGGTGGCGTTCGGGGCTGCTGGGCACGGTGGAGACGCGGATCGGCCGGCAGCGGTGGACGTCGCCGCTGACCACGCTGGAGGCGCCCGACCTGCACCGGGTCTTCGCACGCATGCGCAGGGACGGCGTCCGGGCCGCCGCCATGGAGGTGTCCTCGCACGCCCTCGACCAGCACCGGGTGGGCGGGATCACCTTCGACGTGGCGGTGTTCACCAATCTGGCGGCCGAGCACCTGGACTACCACGGCACGATCGAGCAGTACTACTACAGCAAATCGCTGATGTTCACCGAGGAGCACTGCCGTCAGGCCCTGGTGTGTGTCGACGACGAGTGGGGTGTCCGGCTCGCGTCCCACGGCACGGTTCCGATGCTCACGTTCGGGCAGAGTCCCCGCGCCCAGGCACGGATCACCGATGTCGCCAGCGATCGGCACGGCGTGCGCATCGTGCTGGACTGCGCCGACGGGGCGGTCGAGTTGTCGACCCGGACCATGGGTTTCTGCAATGCCACCAACCTCGCTGCCGCGTATCTGGCCGCACGGGCGCTGGGCGTTCCACCCGAGGCGGCGATCCACGGCATAGGGCGCTGCCCGGCCATACCCGGCCGCTCCGAGGTCGTCGACCTGGGTCAGCCGTTCCTCGTCGTCGTGGACTACGCGCACACCCCCGGCGCGCTCTCCGCCCAGATCGCCACCGCTCGTGAACTGACCGGCCCGGGCGGGCGGGTGATGGTCGTCGTCGGTTGCCGCGGTGGGCGCGACCGCTACAAGCGTCCCGACGTGGGACGGGCGGCCGTCGACTCCGACATCGCGATCTTCACCAGCGACAGCCCCGGCGAGGAGGACCCGCAGGCCATCGTGGCCGCGATGATGACCGGAGCGCTGGGACTCCCCGACCGGCCGGTCGTCGTCGAACTGGACCGGGTCGCGGCGATCAGCCGGGCCATCGCGATGGCCGGACCCGGAGACGTCGTGCTCATCGTCGGACGCGGCCACGAGTCGACCCAGTACGTGGCAGGCCACGACCTGCCCCTGGACGACCGGGAGCAGGCTCGCGCCGCCCTGATGGCACACGGCTGGGCCGGATCCCGTGGCAGGAGACCACGGACGAAAGTCGGCGTGCTCGGGTGAGCCCACCCGGCGGCCGGCCGGGCCCCCATCCCGGGCGAGTGCCCTCCCGCTCCCGTCGTCCCCGCTTGCAAGAAAGTTGAGGTCATCGGCGTGCAAGGCAACGCACCGGCACCACCACCGCTGGAGGACTCCCCCGCACCCCGCCGCCCGATCGACGCCGGCGGGAGGCGCCGTGATGCCGGGCGCGTCCTGGGCATCGGCGCGCTGGTGTGCTGCGCCGCCTCCACCCTCCTCATGGTCGCTTCGGGTCTGCTCGGACCGTCGTCGACCGAGCCGGTCTTCGGCTCGGCGGGCCTGCTCCCTCCGTGGTTCTGGAGGGCACACCCCCCTGACCTGCTGGTGTGCGCACTCGTCGCTCTGGTGGTGGTGCTCGGCACCGCCGCCGTGGTCGCCGGGCTCGCAGCCGTGCGCCGCGGGTGGTCACCGCGCTCCAGAACCCTGCTGCTGTGCGGCGGGCTGGCCGTCGTGGGACTGCTGTGCGTGCCGCCCGTGGGGACCACGGATCCCCTCAATTACGCCGTCTACGGCCGGATGGCCACCCTCGGCGTCGACCCCTACCGGACGACCCCCTGGGCGTTCGCCCAGGGCGGCGACCCCATCGGGCAGCTGGCGCTCGCCGAGCCCTGGCTGCACTACCCCTCGGTGTACGGCCCGTTGGTCACCCTCACCGAGTGGGCCGCTTCGCTGGCCGGCGGCATGTCGATGCTGCGCACGGTGTGGCTGCTGTCCGTGCTCAACGGCGCCGCGTTCGTCGCCACCGGTGCGCTGCTGCTGAAACTCGCCGGGCCCGATCCGGCACGGCGGGTGCGCTCGCAACTCCTGTGGACCCTCAACCCGGTGCTGCTGTGGAACCTCGTCGCCGGACCGCACATCGACGCGCTGGGCACGTTGTGCGTGGTGGCGGCGTTCTGGGCCCTGCGCCGGTCGGGACCGGCCACCGGCCTCATGCTCGGCGCGGCGAGCGCGGTGAAGATCACCCTGGGGATCCTCGCGCTGCCCCTGGCGTGGAGCATGCGGCACGACCGGCGCCGCCTGGTGGGCGCCGTGGCGGTCGGCGTCGTGGTGGTGGCCGTCGGCTACGGCTTCACCCCGCACGCGGTGGTCAACGCGGTACGGGTCAGCGGCCAGTCGGCCGTCGGCTCGCCCTGGCCGCTGGTCCTGCGGAAACTGCTGGTGCCCGTGTTCGGCGCGACCGGCGGGAAGGCCGTGATGGCCGTGCTGGAGATCACGCTGATGGCCGTGCTGGTCGTGGTCCTGCGGGCCACGCTCCCCCGGGCCGCTGAGGACGACGTCGTCCAGCGGGCGGCCCGCCCCGCGCTCATCCTGGTCGCCGCCTATCTGCTCGGCACCGCCTATGTCCGCCCGTGGTACGACGCCGTGGCCTGGGTGCTTCTGGCGCTCGTGCCCCGGTCCTGGTTCGATCTGGTGCTGCTCGCCCACACCACGCTGATGACCGTGCCGTACGTCCCGGGGCTGCCCAACGTCCTCCACCCGCACCAGCTCAACGTGCTGGTGCTCCAGACGGGATACCGGGTGGTGCCCGCGCTGCAGGTCCTGCTGCTGTTCACCGTGCTGTACGTGTACGCCCGCCGGCGCCCGGGCGCGAGACCGCCGCTGCTCCCGCGCGGTACCCGCCGGGCAGGCGGGCGCCCGCTGGACCGCGATGCCACGGCTCCGGCCGGCCCGGCCGTCCTGGACAGCCGGCGGGACGTGCCCGTGCCGGGCACCCGTCCGCTGTTCTTCTTCGACCGCCGGCGGAGGTGAACGACGGATGATGGCCGAGGCGTTGCGCCGGTGGGCTCGGCGGGCGAACCGCCTGGCGCCGGAGCTGGCCATGGGCGTGGGCACGGCGCTGTCCCGGCTGACCGGGCTGGCACGGATCATCGCCCTGTCCTTCGCGCTCGGTGTCACACCGCTCGCGGACGCCTACAACGTCGCCAACACCACGCCCAACATGATCTACGACCTCGTGCTGGGCGGGGTGCTGTCCGCGACGCTCGTCCCGCTGTTCGTCTCACGACTCCACCAGGACGAGCGTCTGCCGGGGGCGGAACAGCGGGACGACGACGCATGGGCGGCCATCTCCGCGGTGCTGACCGTGTCGGCGGTGGTCCTGGCCCTCGGTACGGCCCTCGTGGTGGCCACGGCCGGACTCCTGGTCGGCGGCTACACCGTGGCCACCCCGACGGCCATCGCGGGCGGCGAACGCGTCGTCGCCGTACGCCTGTTGCAACTCTTCGCCCCGCAGGTGTTCCTCTACGGCGTGATCGCCATGGCCACCGCGGTGCTGAACACGGTGCGCCGCTTCGCGCTGGCGACGTTCGCCCCGATCGCCAACAACCTGGTGCTCATCACCGTCCTGCTCATGATGGCCGGGCAGTTGCGCGGCATCTCGATCGCTCGGGTGCTCGACGAGCCGGCCACCCTGGTGGTCCTCGGGCTGGGCACCACGGCCGGTGTCGCGGCACAGGCCCTCATCCTGGGGGTCGGGCTGCGGCGCGCCAAGGCCCGGTTGCACTGGCGATGGGAGCCGCGACATCCCGCCATCCGCCATGTGGTGCGCCTGTCCGGGTGGACGTTCGGCATGGTCGCCGCCAACCAGGCAGCGCTCTTCGCCGTGCTGCTGCTCGCCAACAGCCGGCCCGGCGGGGTCAGCGCCTACACCTACGCGTACGCGTTCTTCCAACTGCCGTTCGGGGTGGTGGCGGTCTCCATCACCACGGCTCGCCAGCCCTCGTGGTCCGCCGCCTGGGCGGCCGGACACCTCGGTGACCTGCGCGAGCAGGTGGCGTCGGGGCTGCGCCTGCTCATCACCTTCATGGTCCCGATCGCCATCGTCCTGGCGGCGCTGGCCCACCCGCTGGTGAGCCTCCTGCTGGGGCACGGCGCCACCGGCGCCGCAGGGGTCACGAGCACCGCCCGGGTGCTCGCGGTGCTCGCCCTGGGCCTGCCGGGATTCTCGGCCTATCTGTACTTCGTCCGCGTCTACCAGGCGCTGCAGGACCTGCGGTCGGCCTTCCTGCTCTACCTGCTGAACAACGGCCTCACCGTGGTCATGGCGCTGGCCCTCTACCGCCCGGCCGGCGTGCAGGGCATCGCCGCGGCGGTCTCCGCGGGTTACACCCTCGGGGCCGTCGCCGCCGGCGTGACGCTGCGCCCACGGCTCGGCATGGCCCCCGGCGAGCGGCTGATGATGCCCGTCCAGGCGCTGACCCGAACCGTGGCGGCCAGCCTGCCCGCGGGTCTGCTGGCCTGGCTGACCGTCCGGTGGACGGGCGCGCCGACGGGCCTGGCGGCCCTGCTGCCCCTGATCGGCGGCGGCGCCGTCGCGGCTGTCGCGCTTCCCGTCTGCTGGGGTGTCGCCGCGCGGTCCCCGGCCGGTGAGCCTCAGGTTCCGCGCGGCCTGCGCAGCCGGCTCAGCACCCGGCCGCCGAGGAAGGGCCCGAGGTAGGTCACGACCGCTGCGGGCACGTACCGGACGAGACCCGCCGACCGCAGCTCGCGCGCCACCCGCCGCGCCTGGCCGGGCTGCCTGGCCAGCGCGAAGGCGACGGCGAACCGCAGGTGATGCCAGGCCAGCACGCGGGCGAAAGCGGCTCGGGACAGCGAGGTATCCCGCCGTTCCCGCTCCAGCATGACGAGCATCCGGTCGTACAGGCGGACCAGGTCCTTGCTGTAACCGGTGGGCTCGTCCCGGTAGACCACCAGGGGGACGTCCAGCTTGACGATCTCGCCCTGCTTGGCGCACCGCAGCCACATGTCCCAGTCCTCGGCGCCGTCCAGCGCGGGGACGAACCCGCCGCAGGCCCGCAGTACCTCGGTGCGGACCAGCACGGTGGACGTCTGGAAGCGATTGAGCACCAGCACGTCCCGGTAGCCCATCAGCGTTTCGCTCGGCACCGCCGGACGTGCCGCCTCCTCCACCGCCGCGCCCTCGTCGAGGGTCCTGACCCAGTCACCGGCGACCAGCACCGCCGACGGGTGCCGGGCCGAAGCCGTCAGCTGACGGGTCAGCTTGTCCGGCAGCCACACGTCGTCGGCGTCGAGGAAGGCCACCCACGGCTGCGACACGCCGGCGATCCCGGTGTTGCGTGCCGCGGAGGGTCCCTGGTTGTCCTGCTTGAGCAGCAGCACCTCCGGGAACGACGCCGCCACGGAGGCGGTGCCGTCCTGCGACCCGTCGTCCACGACGATCACCTGCGCCGGTCGCACGGACTGGCCGAGCGCGGAGGCAAGCGCCGCCCCCAGGGTCTTCTCCGCGTTGTAAGCGGCGATCACCACGCTCACGGGCGCCAGGTCGTCCTTCATCCGCCGTCCCTCCTCGTTCCCACCGCTGCCGGTTCGGATGCGGCCAGGCGGGTCGCGGTCTCCTCCAGCCCGGCGCTGTGCGAGCCCTTCACCAGGACGAGATCACCGGGTTCCAGGCAGCCGGAGAGGAACTCCAGGGCGGCTTCGCCGTCGGGCACGAGGGTGCTGGTGACGCCGTGCGCCTGTGCCTGATCGTGGATCTGCGCCGCCTCGGGTCCGCCGACGGCGACCAGGACGTCGACGCCTGCGGCGGCGACGCGCCGCCCCAGTTCGGCATGGTAGGCCCCGGAACCGCCGCCGAGTTCCGCCATCTCCCCGAGCACGGCGACGGTGCGCCGCCGTCCCGCCG
>WRCZ01000088.1 GCA_009783685.1 Actinomycetes bacterium | reverse complement strand
GTCTGGGTGCGGTGCTGCAATGAAGGGGCCGAATGTGCCATCGGAGGTACGGCTGTGAGCACCGAACTCGAAGAGATGGGCCCGATCGACTACGTGGTGGTCGAGTTCCCGGGCAGCGGGATGACCGGTGAGGGTCTGCCGCTGCTGGTGGACCTGGTCGATCGCGGGATCATCAGAATCATCGACCTGCTCTTCGTCAAGAAGGAGCTGGACGGGTCGCTGACGGCGCTGGAGCTGAGCGGGGCGACCGGGGGCGGGATCCCGGAACTCGCCGTGTTCGAGGGGGCCGCGTCCGGGCTGCTCGGCGAGGAGGACCTGGCCGAGGCCGCGTCCGTGATCGAACCGGGGAACTCGGCGGGCGTGCTGGTGTACGAGAACGCCTGGGCCGCGCCCTTCGCCGCGGCGCTCCGGCGCGGCGGCGCGCAGATGGTGGCGAGCGGCCGCATCCCGCTGCAGGACCTGATGGACGCCCTGGAGCCCGCCTCGTAAGGCCGGGTCACGGCCAGGGCAGAGCGAGGCAGGCAGAGCGGGCAGGGCAGGTGCCGCGCCGAAGTCCGGCGCGGGAAGGGTGCGGGAAAAGCGGGAAAGGGAGTGGAACCATGCCGGGACTTCTCAGGGGAGTCGCGCGGACGGCCGTGGTGGCCGGCACCGCGACCGCCGTGTCCAACCGGGTGTCGCGTCGCCAGGAGGGCCGCTGGGCCGCGCAGGAGGGCTACCAGCAGGAGGTCGCGCCCGAGCCCGCGCCGCAGGTCCGTACGCAGGAGGACGCCATGTCCGCCAAGGTCGCGCAGCTCAAGGACCTCGGCGACCTCAAGGCGTCGGGCGTGCTGACGGAGGAGGAGTTCGAGGAGCAGAAGCGCCGCATCCTCGACACGTGATCCCGCGACAGGCGGCAGGCGGCCGAACGGGCAGGCGGCCGAACTCGCCGCAGTCCCAGGAGCTTTCATGACGGTGCGGGCCGGGTTCCCCGGCCCGCACAGTCATGGCTGGACCACTCACGCCGACTGGGTGGCCACCCGCCCGGTCCGCACGGCCTTGGCCAGCGCGTCGAAGTCCCGCTCGTTCTGGTCCGCGTACAGCTCGGCGAACTCGGCCAGCGCCCGGTCGAACACGTCGCCGCTGCCCAGGTACGCGGCGATCGCGATCCGGTCGCCGGACCGGGCGTGGGCGCGGGCCAGGGTGGCGCCGAACAGCTCCCCGAAGGCGCGCATGCCCTGGGGCACCATGAGCTCGGGCTGGGCGATGCCCTTCCAGTCGCGCAACTGCCGCACGTAGAAGTCCCGCCGGCGGCCGTCGAGGCCGTCGACCCGCTCCCAGCCGAGGAAGATGTCGCTGGTGGCCTGCATCAGCCGCTGGCCGCTCACCACGCGCTCGCCCTGCGTGCGGTAGCCGGCGGAGCCGCAGTACGGTTCGAGGACCGAGGGGCCGGCCTCCTTGGCCTGGAGGATCAGCGGGTCCTCGCTGTCCCGGCCGAGCAGCAGCACGATCCAGCAGCGGGTGCCGACGCTGCCGACGCCGACGACCTTGCGGGCCATGCCGGCGACCCGGTACTGGTCCAGCAGGAACCGCCGGTCGGACGGGAGGGTGCGGCCGTAGCGGCGCAGCAGCCGGACGAGCTGGCGTTCCAGCTCGTTGCGGTCGGCGTCGTCCAGCAGGTCGCGCAACGGCACGATCAGCGGCGGGTCGGCGGCCAGCCGGCGCTCCCCGTCGACGGTCTCGGTGAGCTTGTCGAACGCCTGGAGGTTGTCGCGGGCGCGGGCCTTGTCGGCGGCCTCCTGCCACATCCGGCGGCCGTGGGCGCTCACCTTCTGGCTGAACTGCTTCCGCACCCAGTCCTCGTCGAACCGGGTGTACCAGACGTCCAGGTTGCCCATCCCGGCGTAGCCGCGCATCCGCTCGCGGTAGGAGCGGACGGCCGCGCGGACGATGCCGGCGCGCTGCTTGGTGCTGAAGCCGTTGGCGCGGGCGGCGATGACCAGGCTCGCGGACAGCCGTTTGACGTCCCATTCGAAGGGGCCGGGCAGGGTCTCGTCGAAGTCGTTGATGTCGAACATCAGATGGCGTTCGGGGGAGGCCAGCAGCCGGAAGTTCAGCAGGTGCGCGTCACCGCACAGCTGGGCCCTGAGGCTGGACTGCGGGGTGTCGGCCAGGTCCATGGCCATGACGCCGGCCGCGCCGCGGTAGAAGCGGAACGGCGACTCGGTCATCCGCCCGTAGCGGATCGGGACCAGTTCCTGCACCCGGGCCGCGGACTGCTCCTCGACGACGTCCACCACGTCGGGGCGGTCGTACGCGGGGGAGTACTCGGCGTGGCTCGAACGGGGCGCGGCCGCGCGGGCCTTGCGGCCGAGCGCGGCTCGCTCCTCGGGAGTGGACGGTGTGGGGGGTGTGCGGGGTGGCATGGTCGTCGTCTCCCACGGTGGGGGCGCCGCCGGCCGGCGGGCGCCCCGCGGTCAGTGGGCGCGTGCCCGGTCCCGGCGGGTGCCGCCGGTGCACAGGGCCCAGATGACGAACACGTTGATCGCGATCAGGGTCAGCGCCCAGAACGGGTAGTACGGGATCCACATGAAGTTGGCGAGCATCACCAGGGCGGCCATGACGATGCCGACGATGCGGGCCCACAGCGCGCCGGTGAACAGCGCGGCGCCGGCCAGGGCCACCAGGACGCCCAGGACCAGGTGGATCCAGCCCCATGCGGTGAGGTCGAACTTGTAGACGTAGTTGCGGGTGGCGACGAAGACCTCGTCCTTGGCGATCGCGGCGATGCCCTGGAAGATCGCCATCACGCCGCCGAAGACCATCAGGACCGCGGCGAACGCCGTCCACCCGGTCCGCCAGCCCGAGCCGCCGCTGTGGTCGAGATCGTCGCGGCGGATGTCTGCAGTGGTCATGGACGGGCTCCTCTCGTCGCCCTCTCAGCCTGACACGGCCCCTTGCACTCGGCATGTCAACGCCGTCCGCCCTGATCGGCGGCCTCTCCGCGAGGAGGCGGGGGCAGGGCCGGGGGGCGTCCGCATGGCGGAAGGGTGTATCAAGCAGGCATCTGTTGTATCTATGATGTGCGCATCATGGATGCCACCGCAGTCGCCGCCGCACCGGCGGCCAAGTCCCCGCCCGCCGCCGAGAGGGTCTACCAGCACGTCAAGTCCGGGGTCCTGGACCGCAGTTACGAGGGCGGCACGCTCCTCACCGAGGGGGACCTGGCCGAGGCGGTCGGGGTGTCGCGGACCCCGGTGCGCGAGGCGCTGCTGCGACTGGAGGCCGAGGGGCTGCTCAAGCTCTACCCGAAGAAGGGCGCCCTGGTGCTGCCGGTGTCGGCCCAGGAGATCGCCGACGTGGTGGAGACCCGGCTGCTCGTCGAGCGGCACGCGGTGCGCAAGTTCGCCGGCGGCGTCCCCGCCGGGCTGATCGAGCGGCTGGAGGAGTCGCTGGACGAGCAGCGGGTGCACGCCGGCAGCGGCGACCTGGCCGCGTTCGCCGTCGCCGACCGCTGCTTCCACGCCGAGATCGTCCGGGCCTCGGGCAACCGCATCCTGGCCCAGCTCTACGACCAGCTCCGCGACCGCCAGCTGCGGATGGGCGTGGCCACCATGCACGCCGAGCCGAGCCGGGTCGCCAAGAACATCGCCGAGCACGCCGAGATCCTCCAGGCGCTGCGCGACGGCGCCGTGGAGACCGCCGAGGCGGCGGTCGGCCGGCACGTGACCTGGGTCAGCACCCTCGCCCGGGGCGAGTCGTGAGCGCCAGGACCCTGCCGGGCGACCCACCGGGCGGCCGGCGAGCGGCCCTGGTCTGGGGCGTCGGCACCCTCGTCTACCTGGTGGCCGTCGTCCACCGCACCAGCCTGGGCGTCGCCGGCATCGACGCCGCCGACCGCTTCCACATCGGCGCCTCCGCGCTGTCGACGTTCTCCATCCTCCAGGTGCTGGTGTACGCCGGGATGCAGATACCCGTCGGCCTGATGGTCGACCGGCTCGGCACCAAGAAGGTGCTGATGCTCGGCGCGCTGCTGTTCACCGTGGGGCAGGGGGCGTTCGCGCTGTCGCACTCCTACGGGATGGCGCTGACCGCGCGGGCGGTGCTCGGCTGCGGTGACGCGATGACGTTCGTGAGCGTGCTGCGGCTCGGCTCGCGCTGGTTCCCGGCGCGGCGCGGGCCGCTGATCGCCCAGGGCGCGGCGCTGTTCGGGGTGGCCGGCAACCTGGTGTCGACGGTGGCCCTGTCCCGGCTGCTGCACTCGGCCGGCTGGACCCCCACCTTCCTCGGCACGGCGCTGGGCGGGGCCCTGGTGCTGGTGCTGGTCGCGCTGTTCCTCAAGGACCACCCCGAGGGCTACGAGCCGGCGCCCGTCGAGCACGCCGGCGCCGCCTACGTCCGGCGGCAGATCGCCGCCTCCTGGCGCGAGCCCGGCACCCGGCTCGGCATGTGGACGCACTTCACCACGCAGTTCTCCGGCATGGTCTTCCTGCTGCTGTGGGGGCTGCCGTACCTGGTGGAGGACCAGGGGCTGTCGCGCGGCGCGGCCGGCGGGCTGCTGACGCTGGTGGTCGTCGCCAACATGGTCTTCGGGATGCTGTTCGGGCAGCTGATCTCCCGTCACCACGGGCTGCGGATGCCGCTGACCCTCGGCGTGATCGCGGCGACCGCCGCCGCGTGGGCGGTGGTGCTGAGCTGGCCCGGCGGCCGGGACCCGATGTGGCTGCTGGTCGTGCTGTGCGTGGTGCTCGGCGCGTGCGGCCCGGGCTCGATGATCGGCTTCGACTTCGCCCGGCCCGCGAACCCGCCGGAGCGGTTCGGCACCGCCTCAGGCATCGTCAACATCGGCGGCTTCACCGCCTCCGTGATCACCCTGCTGGCGATCGGCGTGCTGCTGGACGCCACCGGCGACGACTACCGCGTCGCGTGGAGCAGCGTGTTCGTGCTGCAGGCGCTGGGCACCGTGCAGATCCTGCGGCTGCGGCGCAGCGCCGAGCAGCTGGAGCGCGAGCGGATCACCGTCAGCCGGGTGGAGAGCGTGCACCGCACGGCGCCCGCACCGGTCGGCGACTGACCGGCGCGCCCGTCCGGCGGACGGGCGCCGTCCCGCGGCGCGGGCGGGGGCTTCCGCCCGCGCCCGCGGGGTGGTCGACGGACCGTCAGCGGGTGACGGCGATGTGGGACAGGATCGCGTCGGCCAGGTCGCCGTCGCCCTCGATCTTCAGCTTGTCGGCGACCGCGGCGGGCCGGACCCGGCCGGCGAGCAGCCGCAGGAACGTCTCCCAGTCCACGATGAACGTCACGGCCGGACCCAGCGACACCGCGGAGTCGATCGTGCCGTGCCCCTCGGCGTTCACGCGGACCGTGCGCATGAACTCCAGCGGGCCGTGCACGTCGAAGACCACCGCGGAGCCGGGCCGGGCGCCCGCGTCCTTGGCGACCAGCTTCGGCAGCGCGCGCAGCACGTAGTCACGGGACAGCACGGCCGCCGCCGACGCCAGATTGCCGGGCTTGTCCAGGGCCCGGCGCAGGTCCTGCTCGTGCACCCAGACGTCGAACACCCGTCCCCACAGCTGCTCTTCGAGGCCGATCTCGCCGCCGCCGATGGCGCGCACCTCGGCGTCGGGCTGCCGCGACTCGTTCCGCAGCTGCCGGGAGCGGCGGATGATCGTGTACTCCAGCTCCGACGTCATCTCCGGCGCGGTGTGGTGCCGCCGGGTGTCGACCGGGACCTCGGTGTAGCGGGCCATCTCGCTGTCGATGTGGCGCAGGTCGCTGGGCAGGGTGTGGATCGGGCGCGGGTCGCCGAGCAGCTCGCACTCGAAGCCGATGATGTGGGAGACGACGTCCCGCACGGACCAGTAGGGGCACTCGGTCGGCCGGTTCCACTCGCCCTCGGCGAGCGGGGACACCAGGTCGTTGATGGACTCTATGGAGTGGGTCCAGGCGTCGATGTACGGCTGGAGTTGGCTGTGGACGGTCACGGGACCCCTCGACGGTCGGGCGCGGTCGTGGTGGTTGGCGCCTAAGTTACGCTGCGCGCGGGCGCCCACGCAGTGCTTTCGAGTGACGATGGTAGGCCCGACTTTGACCACCAACGTATGGGCGGTGACCCAGTGCGCGCAACGCTTCTCCAGATCGACGTGGACCCGGCGGAGAAGGTCGTGGACCGGCGGGAGCGCGCGGCCGCTCTCGTGCGCTCCCAGACCGGTGCGGATCTTGTCGTGCTGCCCGAACTGTGGCCCGTCGGCGCCTTCGCGGCGGACGACTTCGCGGCCGAGGCCGAGCCGGTGGACGGCGGCCCGACGGCTCTGGTGATGGCGGCCGCGGCCCGGGACGCCGGGGTGTGGCTGCACGCGGGCTCGATCGTCGAACGCGACCCCGAAGGGCCGCTCCACAACACCTCGCTGCTGTTCGCGCCGGACGGCGAGCTGCACGCCGTGTACCGCAAGATCCACCGGTTCGGCTTCGACGAGGGCGAGGCCGCGCTGATGTCCGCCGGCCGCGAGATCGTCGCCGCCCGGCTGCCGCAGACCGTGCTGGGCCTCGCCACCTGCTACGACCTGCGCTTCCCCGAGCAGTTCCGGCTGCTGGTGGACGCCGGCGCCGAGATGCTGGTGGTGCCCGCGGGCTGGCCGGCCCGCCGCCTGGCGCACTGGCGGCTGCTGGTCCAGGCGCGGGCGGTGGAGTCGCAGGCGTACGTGCTGGCCTGCGGCACGGCCGGCACCCACGCAGGGGTCGAGCAGGCCGGGCACAGCATGGTCGTCGACCCGTGGGGCGAGGTGCTGGCCGAGGCGGGCCCCGGCGAGCAGACCCTCACCGTCGACCTCGACCCCGCCCGGGTGGCCGCCACCCGCGCGGACTTCCCCGTCCTGCGCGACCGCGTCCTCGGCCTGCCCAAGCCGTAGCCCCCGCGCCGTGGCGGGGCCGCGCCGCGCGGACCGGCCCGCCCGGCCGGCTCAGTGGTGCTCGTGCTCCTCGTGTTCCTTGTGCACGAGCCTGTCCACGCACACCGCGATCGCGATGAGCATCGCCGCGTCGGCGTCCTCGCGTTCGACGTCGATGGCGTAGGCGTCGCGCAGGCTGAACCAGCGGCGGGAGATGCGGGCGAGCCGCTCCCCCTCGTACTCGATGTCGAACTCCTTGTCGATGAGGTCGCCGCGGATCTCCAGCTCCTCGCCGGAGGCCAGCTCCGCGCGGTAGACCTCGTGCAACAGGGCGAGCCGCTTCTTCTTCACCGTCACCAGGACCTGACCGTCGCGCTCGACGGTCATCGCGTCCCGCAGGCTCAGCAGCTTCTTGTGCACGACGGCGACCACCGCGCCCGACGGGTCCTGCAGTTCCAGCGTCTCCCGCACCCGCAGGACCTTGCCGTCCACGTAGAACGCCCGGTTCCCCGACTCGTCCTCGATCCAGAAGTCGTCGCCGATCGCGAACATCTTCTCCCGCACCACGTATTTCATGCCGCCACATCTACCCGCCCGGCCGGTGTCCCACCCGCAGGGGCCCTGATCAGCGCAGTCCGGGTGGGCGGTGGCACTCTGGAGGGCATGAACGCTCCCTCCTCCCTCCCCCACCGCCGCGCCCGGGTCCGGGCCCCCGAGCTGATCGGCAAGGGCGGCTGGCTGAACACCGGCGGCAAGCAGGTCACCCTCGCCGACCTGCGCGGATCCATCGTGATCCTGGACTTCTGGACGTTCTGCTGCGTGAACTGCCTGCACGTCCTGGACGAGCTGCGGGAGCTGGAGGAGCGGCACAGCGACACCGTGGTGATCGTGGGCGTGCACTCGCCGAAGTTCGTGCACGAGGCCGAGCACCAGTCCGTGGTCGACGCCGTGGAGCGCTACGAGGTGCACCACCCCGTGCTGGACGACCCCGACCTGGCCACCTGGCGCCAGTACGCGGTCCGCGCCTGGCCGACGCTGGTGGTCATCGACCCCGAGGGCTACGTGGTGGCGCAGCACGCCGGAGAGGGCCACGCGCACGCGCTGGAGCGGCTCGTCACCCGTCTGGAGCAGGACCACGCCGCGAAGGGGACGCTGCGCCGCGGGGACGGCCCCTACGTGCCGCCGGAGCCGGTCGCGACCGACCTGCGCTTCCCCGGGAAGGTGGTGGCGCTGCCGGGTTCCGGGCACTACCTGGTCTCGGACTCCACCCGGCACGCCCTGGTGGAGCTGGCCGCGGACGGCGAGACGGTGGTCCGCCGGATCGGCACCGGCGAGCGCGGGCTGGTGGACGGCGACGCGGCGACCGCCCGGTTCAGCGAGCCGCAGGGCCTGGCGCTGCTGCCCGACGGCAGCGTGGTGGTCGCGGACACCGTCAACCACGCGCTGCGCCGCGTCGACGTGGAGACCGGCCGGGTGACCACGCTCGCCGGCACCGGCCGCCAGTGGTGGCAGGGCTCGCCGACGTCCGGGCCGGCCCGCGAGGTGGCGCTGTCCTCGCCGTGGGACGTCGCCTGGTTCGGGGACCGGGTGTGGATCGCGATGGCCGGCGTCCACCAGCTGTGGACGTACGACCCGGAGCGCGAGCGGGTCGAGGTCGCCGCCGGCACCACCAACGAGGGCCTGGTCGACGGCCACGCCGCCGACGCCTGGTTCGCCCAGCCGTCCGGGCTGGCCGCGGCCGGCGGCCGGCTGTGGATCGCCGACTCCGAGACGTCGGCGCTGCGCTGGGCCGAGCGGTCCGCGGACGGCGAGGAGGGGTACGTGGTCCGCACCGCCGTCGGCACCGGGCTGTTCGACTTCGGGCACCGCGACGGCCCGGCCGGGCAGGCGCTGCTGCAGCACCCGCTGGGCGTCACCGTGCTGCCCGACGGGTCGGTCGCGGTCAGCGACACCTACAACAACGCGCTGCGCCGCTACGACCCGGTCAGCGGCGAGGTCTCGACGCTGGCGACCGACCTGCGCGAGCCGTCCGGCGCGGTCGTGGTGGACGGCGACATCGTCGTCGTGGAGTCGGCCGGCCACCGGCTGACCCGGATGCACCTGCCCGAGGAGGCGGTACGGGTCGAGGCGGTCGCCCACCGCACGCAGCGGGCCGCGACCGACGTGGCGCCGGGCGGGTTCCGGCTGGACGTGGTGTTCTCCGCGCCGGTCGGCCAGAAGCTGGACGAGCGCTACGGCCCGTCGACGCGGCTGCTGGTCAGCGCGACCCCGCCGGAGCTGCTCGCGGAGGGCGCGGGCAAGGGCACGGACCTCTTCCGCGACCTGGTCCTCGACCCGGCCGTGCCCGAGGGCGTGCTGCACGTGTCGGCGATGGCCGCGTCCTGCGACGACGACCCGGGCAACGAGTACCCGGCGTGCCACGTCCACCAGCAGGACTGGGGTGTGCCGGTGCGGCTGGTGGACCGCGGCGACAGCCGCCTGGCCCTGGTGCTGGCCGGTATGGACACGGGCGCCGACGCCGCGTCGGACACCGGCACAGGGGCCGCGCCGGACGCGGGCGCGCGCACCGGTCAGTAGCGCTGGTCCGGGTAGTACCGCTCCTCCACCACCGGCGGCACGTCGCCGTCGGGGGTGGGGGGCACCCGGCGGCGCTTGAAGATGCTCACGTAGGCGGCGAGGCCGATGGCGCCCACGCCCATCATGATCAGCCCGACGAGGTCGAGGTTGACGCCCTTCATGTGCCAGTTGGTGGCGAAGGTGAGGATCGCGCCTATCGCGATCAGGATGATGCAGCCTCCGATGCCCACAATGCCCTCCTCCAGAGGTCGAGTTCATCAGTGGTCTGCCGGTTCGCCTGCCCCGGCTCGACGCGTGCACACCCGGGCCCCGTTCGCGGGCCTGAGGGACTGACGGGCTGAGGGGGTGTCACATACGGCCGCCCCCGGGCGTGGGAAGTGCGACGGATCTTCCCTCACCCCCCCGGATCGGAGAACCCGCCCATGCGCGTGCGTACTTCAGTCGCCGTCGCGGCCGCCGCCACCCTCCTCGCCGTCGGAACGGCCACCAGCGCGGGCGCCGCGCCGGCGGGCGCCCGCGGCCCGCTCACCGTCCAGCCGGTGCCGTCCGGCGCCGGACGGCTGTTCAGCAGCGCGCAGATCGACGCCCACACCACGTGGGCGGCGGGCATGTGGACGCGGATGAACGGCAAGGCGGAGATGGACACGCCGATGCTGCTGAGCAGGGACGACCGCGACGGCACCGGCTGGCACGAGATACGGCTGCCGGCGTACGACGGCGGCAGCAACGAGATCAACTCGGTGGCGGCCGTGCCCGGTCCGGGGCACCAGGCGTGGGCGGTGGGCCTGGCGGACAGCTCCAAGGGCGACGGCCTGCCGGGCCGCGGCGTGCCCGGCCCGATGATCGCGGACCGCTGGGACGGCCACGCCTGGCAGTCCTTCCCCGTGCCGCTGCCGGACGGGTCCGAGTTCGGCGGCCTGACCCAGGTGGGCGCGGCCGCGCCGGACGACGTGTGGGCGGTCGGCTGGGCGCAGATCCTCGACAGCGCCACCCCCATCCCCGGAAAGCCCGGCGGCTACCAGGTCGAGGACCACTTCGAGGCGCTCGCCGAGCACTGGGACGGGCACGCCTGGACCAGGATCGCCATGCCCGACGAGCAGAGTTTCCTGCCCAACAGGATGGCGGTCGGCGGGCCCGACGACATATGGGCGGCAGGGTACGACGGGCAGAACGACGTGCCGGAGATCCAGCACTGGAACGGGCGCGCCTGGACCGTCGAGACGCTGCCCTCGACCGGGCTGGCCGGCGAGTTCTACGCGGTCGGCGTCGACGCCTCCGGCACGCCGTGGGCGGTGGGCCGGACCGTGCTCACCGAGACCGACACGGGCCACCCGCTGGTGCTGCGCAAGACCGGTGGCCGGTGGCACAGCGTCCGGGTCCCGGGCGTCAAGGGCCAGCTCGGCGCGCTGGCGTTCACCCCGGACGGCGTGGCCGTCGCCGGCGGTGCGGTCGACGGCCCCGGGTCGTTCGCGTTGCGGTACGACGGGGTGCGCTGGCACCAGCTGGCGCTGCCGGCAGCCAGCGGGCCGCTCCAGCTGAGCGGCATGTCGTACGGCGCCGCGCACGGCCTGACGGTCGTCGGCAACGTCGCGTCTCCGGACGGCCCGTCCGGCGACGTGCCGCTCGTGCTCGGCGACCGCTGAGCCGTCGCCCGAGCACGTCGAGGGCCCCGCACCCGTCCCCCGGGTGCGGGCCCCGGTCAGCCCTGCAGGAAGGCGGCGAGCGCGGACGCCAGCAGGTGCGGGTCGTCGGCGCCGCACAGCTCCCGCGCGGAGTGCATCGACAGGATCGGCACGCCGATGTCGACGGTGGTGATGCCGAGCCGGGCCGCGGTGATCGGGCCGATCGTCGTCCCGCAGGGCAGCGCGTTGTTGGACACGAAGTGCTGGAACGGCACTCCGGCGCGGTCGCAGGCGGCGGCGAAGACGCCGCGGCCGGAGCCGTCGGTGGCGTAGCGCTGGTTGACGTTGGTCTTGAGGATGGGGCCGCCGTTGGCCCGCGGGTGGTGCGTGGGGTCGTGCCGCTCGGCGTAGTTGGGGTGCACCGCGTGGCCGACGTCGGACGAGACGCAGATCGTGCCCGCCAGGGCGCGCCGGCGGTCCTCGTAGTCGCCGCCGCGGGCGTGCACCGAGCGCTCCAGGAGGGTGCCGAGCAGCGGGCCCTGCGCGCCGGTGTCGGACTCGCTGCCGTTCTCCTCGTGGTCGAACGCGGCGAGGACCGGGATGTACGGCAGGGCGTCGCCGTCCGCGGCGACCGCGGCGAGCGCGGCCACGCACGCGTGCGTCGACAGCAGGTTGTCCAGCCGCGGCGAGGCCAGCAGCTCCCGGTCGCGGCCGAGGTAGGCGGGCGGCTGCACGTCGTGCGTCATCAGGTCCCAGCCGACGACGTCGGCCGGGTCCAGGTCGGCCTCCGCGGCCAGGAACTCCACCAGGTCGCCCTCCCGGCTGTCGCCCAGGCCCCACAGCGGCTGAAGGTGCCGCTGCTTGTCCAGCGTGAGGCCGTCGTTGACGCCGCGGTCGAGGTGGATGGCGAGCTGGGCGACGCGCAGCAGCGGGCGGTCCACGTTCACCAGGCGGGTGGAGCCGTCGCGCAGCGCCAGCCGGCCGGCCAGGCCCAGGTCGCGGTCGAGCCAGCTGTTGAGCAGCGGGCCGCCGTAGATCTCCACGGCCACCTGGCGCCAGCCCGCGGAGCCCATGTCAGGCAGCGGCTTGACCCGCAGGTTCGGCGAGTCGGTGTGCGCGCCGATCACCCGGAACGGCGTCTCGGGCCGGGCGCCGCCGGGCACGTACCAGGCGATGAGCGCGCCGCCGCGCAGCACGTACTTCCCGCCCGCCGAGTCGTCCCAGCGCTCGGTCTCCTCCAGCCGGCGGAATCCGGCCTTCTCCAGCCGCGCGGCAGCCGACGCCACCGCGTGGTACGGCGACGGGCTCTCCTGGACGAACGCGGCCAGGTCGTCGGTGTGGGTGCGGTCGAACACGTGCGGCTGAGGGTTCATGGCGACAGCTTAGTTTCGGCCACGCGAACGGGCCGCCGTCCCCCGATGGGGGAGGGCGGCCCGCCGGCCGAAGGGTCTAGAAGGCGGCCTCGTCCAGGTCCATCACGTCGAGGGTGACGGCCTCGGCGAGGGTGCGCTGCACGCCGACGCCCGGCAGGATCTGCGTGGCGAAGAACTTCGCCGCGGCGATCTTGCCGGTGTAGAAGGCGACGTCCTTGCCGGTGGCGGCGGGCAGCTTGTCGGCCGCCACGCTCGCGCCCTTGAGCAGCAGGTAGGCGACGACCACGTCACCGGAGGCGAGCAGCAGGCGGGTGGTGTTCAGGCCCACCTTGTAGATCGAGCGGACGTCCTGCTCGGTGGCGGCGAGGTCGGCCAGCATGGTGCCGACGATCGCCTCCAGGTCGACCGCGGCCTTGGCGAGCTGCTCGCGGGCGGCGGCCAGCTCCTCGCCGCCGGTGGCCTCGGCGAGGAACTTCTTGATCTCCTCGCTGAGCGCGGTCAGCGCCTGGCCCTGGTCGCGGACGATCTTCCGGAAGAAGTAGTCCTGGCCCTGGATCGCCGTGGTGCCCTCGTAGAGGGTGTCGATCTTGGCGTCCCGGATGTACTGCTCGATCGGGTACTCCTGCAGGTAGCCGGAGCCGCCGTAGGTCTGCAGCGACTGGGCGAGCTGCTCGTAGGACCTCTCCGAGCCGTAGCCCTTGACGATGGGCAGCAGCAGGTCGTTGAGGCCGTTCAGCCGCGTGGCGTCCTCGCCGGCCGCCTCGGCGGCCTGGATCGCGTCCTGCACCGTGGCGGTGTAGAGCACCAGGGCCCGCATGCCCTCGGCGTACGCCTTCTGCGTCATCAGGGAACGGCGCACGTCGGGGTGGTGGGTGATGGTGACCTTCGGCGCGGTCTTGTCCATGAACTGCGACAGGTCGGTGCCCTGGACGCGCTCCTTGGCGTACTCCAGCGCGTTCAGGTAGCCGGTGGACAGGGTGGCGATCGCCTTGGTGCCGACCATCATGCGGGCGAACTCGATGATCCGGAACATCTGCCGGATGCCGTCGTGCTTCTCGCCGATCAGCCAGCCCTTGGCGGGGTGCTTGTCGCCGAACGTCATCTCGCAGGTGTTGGACGCCTTGAGGCCCATCTTGTGCTCGACGTTGGTGGCGTACACGCCGTTGCGCGCGCCCAGCTCGCCGGTCTCGAAGTCGAACGCGTACTTCGGGACCATGAACAGCGACAGGCCCTTGGTGCCGGGGCCCGCGCCCTCGGGGCGGGCCAGCACGTAGTGGATGATGTTCTCGGCCATGTCGTGCTCGCCCGAGGTGATGAAGCGCTTGACGCCCTCGATGTGCCAGCTGCCGTCCTCCTGGCGGACCGCCTTGGTGCGGCCGGCGCCGACGTCCGAGCCGGCGTCCGGCTCGGTGAGGACCATCGTGGAGCCCCACTGCTTGTCCACGGCGAGCGCCGCGATCTTCTTCTGCTCCTCGGTGCCCTCGTCGAAGAGGATGCCGGCGAACGCCGGGCCGGAGGAGTACATCCAGATCGCCGGGTTGGAGCCCAGCACGAGCTCGGCGTAGGACCAGATCAGGGAGCGCGGCGCGGTGGTGCCGCCGATCTCCTCGGGCAGGCCCAGACGCCAGTAC
>WRCZ01000087.1 GCA_009783685.1 Actinomycetes bacterium | reverse complement strand
GTGGTGCGGCGGCGCGCGGGCGCGATGGCACCGGGCGACACCTACGCCGTCAACGACCCGTACCACGGCGGCACCCATCTGCCCGACGTCACCGTGATCACCCCGGTCTTCGACGCCGACGCCCCGGCGGACGCGGAGCGGCCCCGGATCCTCTTCTACGTCGCCTCCCGCGGCCACCACGCCGAGATCGGCGGGCTGAGCCCCGGCTCGATGCCCGCCGGCAGCCGCCGGATCGAGGAGGAGGGCGTCCTCTTCGACAACTGGCCGCTGGTGGAGAACGGCCGGTTCCGCGAGGCCGAGACCCGGCGCCTGCTCACCGAGGGCCCCTACCCGTCGCGGAACCCCGACACCAACCTCGCCGACCTGCGCGCCCAGATCGCCGCCAACCGCAAGGGCGTCGACGAAGTCGGCCGGATGATCGGGCACTTCGGCCTCGACGTGGTCCAGGCGTACATGCGGCACGTGCAGGACAACGCCGAGGAGGCGGTCCGCCGGGTCATCGACGCGCTCAGCGACGGCTCGTGCCGCTACGAGACCGACGACGGCGCGACGATCGCCGTGGCGGTGACCGTCGACCACGCCCGCCGCACCGCCACCCTCGACTTCACCGGCAGCTCGCCGCAGCTCGCCACCAACTTCAACGCCCCGTCCTCGGTGACGACCGCAGCCGTGCTGTACGTCTTCCGCACCCTGGTCGCCGACGACATCCCGCTCAACGACGGCTGCCTGCGCCCGCTGCACATCGTCGTGCCCGAGGGCTCGATGCTCGCGCCCCACCCCCCGGCCGCCGTCGTCGCCGGCAACGTCGAGACCTCGCAGGCCCTCGTCGGCGCCCTGTACGCGGCGATGGGCGTGCAGGCCGAGGGCTCGGGAACCATGAACAACGTGTCGTTCGGCAACGAGCGGCACCAGTACTACGAGACGGTGGCGTCCGGCTCGGGGGCCGGGCCCGGCTTCGCCGGCGCCAGCGTGGTGCAGACCCATATGACCAACTCCCGGCTGACCGACCCCGAGGTCCTCGAATGGCGGCATCCGGTGCGCGTCGAGGAGTTCGCCGTGCGGCCCGGCAGCGGCGGCGCCGGACGGTGGCGCGGCGGCGACGGCGCGCTGCGCCGCCTGCGGTTCCTGGAACCGGTGACGGTCAGCACCCTGGCCAGCCACCGGCAGGTGCCGCCCTACGGCATGGCCGGCGGGTCTCCCGGCGCGCTCGGCTCGGCCCGGGTGGAACGGGCGGACGGCACGGTCCAGCAGCTGGAACGCAGCGACAGCGCGTCCCTCGGCGCCGAGGACGTGCTGGTCGTGGAGACACCGGGCGGCGGAGGGTACGGCCCGCCGCCGTGACGCCCGGCAGCCCCGACCGGCCCCGGCCGCCCCTGGCCGGCGGCCACCGCGTGGCAGGTCCCGGCGTCCTGGGTGAGGCTGGGAGCGGAGCTGCCGAACCGGCCCAGGAGGAGGACGAGCGGTGGACGAGAGCAGCGGAGGCGGCGGCCGGCGGATCGATCCGGCCGTCGTCGCGCGGCGCGTCGAGAACCGGCGGAACGGGCTGGGCCTGTCGGAGGAGGCACTGGCCTCCCACGCCGGCATGTCGCCCCGCTACCTGGCGCACCTGCTGGAGTCGGGCCCCGACTTCGACCCGGGCGGTTTCCTGCGGATCGCCACCGCTCTGGAGCTGACGTACCGGCAGCTCGTCGAGGAACCGGAGGACGCGCCCGCCGAGCACGGCGAGCCGCTCGTCCTGCGCCGGCTGAGCGTCCCCGAGTGCTGGAACAGGATTGGCACCCACGGCGTGGGCCGCATCGCGCTCCCGGTGCAGCCGGGACCCTCGGTCTTCCCCGTGCACTACGCCGTCGACGACAGGACCGTGGTCTACCGCACCACCCCGGACGGCCCGGCCGCCCCCGTGCAGGGCGCCGTGGTGTCCTTCCAGGCCGACCACACCGACGACCGTCTGCAGCAGGGCTGGAGCGTGCTCGTCACCGGCCCCGCCGAGTGGATCGGGGACCCGGCGGAGAGCCGGGCCCTCACCGAGCAGCACGCCGGGCAGCCCTGGGTCGGCGGCGACCGCAACCAGTGGGTCCGCATCCGGCCGGAGTCCGTCAGCGGCCGCCGCGTCGGGCCCGGGTAGGCGCCGCCGTGCGGACGCCGGCCGACCCCGAGTGGACGTGGCGCTACGAGGGCTACGACCCCTCGCAGGAGCGGCTGCGGGAGGCGCTGTGCACGCTGGGCAACGGCCGCTTCGCCACCCGCGGCGCGGCGCCCGAGGCCGCGGCGGGCGACGCCCACTACCCCGGCACCTACGCGGCCGGCTGCTACAACCGGCTGACCTCGCACGTCGCGGGCCGCGACGTCGACAACGAGGACATGGTCAACCTGCCGAACTGGCTGCCGCTGCGGTTCCGGGCCGCCGGCGGCGAGTGGTTCAGCCCCGACACCTGCGGCGTCGCCGGCTACGAGCAGCACCTGGACCTGCGCCGGGGCGTGCTGGTGCGCCGGATGCGCCTGCGGGACGCGGCCGGCCGTGAGGTGGAGTCCGAGGAGACCCGCCTGGTCCACATGGGCGATCCGCACCTCGCCGGGCAGCGGGTGCGGATCACCGCGGCCGGCTGGTCGGGGGAGCTGGAGATCGAGGCCGGGCTGGACGGCGACGTCCGCAACTGCGGCGTGCGGAGGTACCGGGACCTGGCCGGCCGCCACCTCACCGACCTGCGCACCGGGGCGAGCGACGCGGAGACCATGCGCCTGAGCTGCCGCACCTCCTCCTCCGGTATCCGGATCGCGCTGGCCGCCCGCACCCGGCTGTCCGGGGCGGACGGCATGACGTCGGTCGTGGATCCGGGGGACGCCGCCGTGCGGCACCGCATGACGACGGCCGTCGCCGACGGGCGGCCGGTCGTCGTCGAGAAGACCGTCGCGCTGCTCACCTCGCGCGACCCGGCGATCAGCGACCCGGAGCACGCGGCGGCCGAACGGGTCGCCGGGGCGCCGGACTTCGCGGTGCTGCTCGACGAGCACGCCGGCGCCTGGGCGCAGTTGTGGCAGCGGGCCGAGCTCGACGTGCCGGGGGAGGCGGGGCGGGTGCTGCGGCTGCACCTGTTCCACGTCCTGCAGACCCTCTCGCCGCACACCGCCGAGCTGGACGCGGGCGTGCCCGCGCGCGGGCTGCACGGCGAGGCGTACCGGGGGCACGTGTTCTGGGACGAGCTGTTCGTGCTGCCGTTCCTCAACCTCCACCTGCCCGAGGTGTCGCGGGGCCTGCTGGCGTACCGGCACCGCAGGCTGGACGCCGCCTGCCGGGCGGCGGCCGCGGTCGGCCGGCCGGGGGCGATGTACCCGTGGCAGAGCGGCAGCGACGGCCGGGAGGAGACGCAGCGACTGCACCTCAACCCCCGCTCGGGACGCTGGCTGCCGGACCACTCCCACCTGCAGCACCACGTCGGCTCCGCGGTCGCGTACAACATCTGGCAGTACTGCCTCGCCAGCGGCGACGTTGCGTTCCTGCACGGCGAGGGCGCCGAGATGCTGCTGCAGATCGCCCGGTTCTGGGCGCACACCGCGGTCTGGGACCCCGGCACCGAGCGGTACCGCATCCGCGGCGTGGTCGGCCCGGACGAGTACCACGACGCGTACCCGGGCGCCGCGGAACCGGGGCTGGACGACAACACCTACACCAACGTCACCGCCGCCTGGGTGCTGTGCCGGGCGCTGGAGCTGGTGGCGGCGCTGCCGGCGCCGCGCCGCGACGAGCTGTTCGAGCGGTTCGGCTGCGGCCAGGAGGAGACGGAGCTGTGGGAGGAGGTGTCGCGCAGGCTGCGGGTGCCGTTCCACTCCGGCGTCATCAGCCAGTTCGAGGGCTACGGCGGCCTCGCCGAGCTGGACTGGGTCGCCTACCGCCGCCGCTACGGCGACATCCGCCGGCTCGACCGGATCCTGGAGGCCGAGGGCGACAGCGTCAATCGCTACCAGGCGTCGAAGCAGGCCGACGTGCTGATGCTCGGGTACCTGTTCCCGCCCGCCGAACTGGCCGGGATGTTCCGGCGGTTGGGCCATCACGTGGACGACGCCACGTGGGAGGCGACGGTCGACCACTACCTGGCGCGCACCAGTCACGGCTCCACGCTCAGCGGTCTCGTCCACGGCTGGGTGCTGGCCCGCTCGCGCCGGGCCGACGCCTGGACGTACGTCCGCGAGGCGCTGCTCGGCGACGTCGCCGACGTGCAGGGCGGGACGACGGCGGAGGGCATCCACCTCGGGGCGATGGGCGGCACCCTGGACCTGGTGCAGCGCGGGCTGACCGGTCTCGTGGCCGGCGCGGACGGGCTGCGGCTGGACCCGGTGCCGCTGCCCGAACTGTCCAGCTTCCACGTGGCCGTGCGGTACGGCGAGCACTGGGGGATCGGCCTGACGCTGCGCTCCGGCCGGCTGCACGTCGCCGTACCGGACTCCGGGCAGGGCCCGCTGCGGATCGTGCTCGGCGACCGGGCCTTCGCGGTGGCGCCGGGCAGCCGTATCGACCTCGACCTGCGGTAGGACCCCCGCGGCGCCACCGGCTCAGGAACCGACGCCCTCCCAGCCCCGCGGCGGCGGGGCTCCGGGCAGCTCGCGGCTGCCGCGGCTGCGGTACACGATGTAGGGCCGGAACAGGTACTGCACCGGCGCGCTGAACATGTGGACCAGGCGCGTGAAGGGGATCAGCGCGAACAGCACCATGCCGATCACGGCGTGCACGCGGTAGCTGACCGGCACCCCGTCCATCAGGCTGACCTCCGGGTGGAGCCGGAACAGGCTGCGCGCCCAGGGCGCGATGGTGGTGCGGTAGTCGTACCCGTGGCTGAGCGTGGAGTGCATCAGCTTGGTCACCAGGCCCGCCACGATCGCGCCGACCAGCACCACGTACATCAGCTTGTCGTTGCGGGTGGTGGCCCGGAACACCGCCGAGTTCGTGCGGCGCCGGTAGACCAGCATGCCGATGCCGGCCACCGCGAGCAGCCCGGCGACGGTGCCGCCGAACAGCGACAGCAGGTGGTAGCCGTGCTCGCTCAGGCCGAGCGCGTCGGTCCACGACGCCGGCACGAACAGGCCCATCAGATGGCCGACGAGCACGAACAGGATGCCGTAGTGGAACATCGGCGAGGCGATGTTCAGCAGCCGGGACTCGTAGATCTCCGAGGAGCGGGTGGTCCAGCCGAAGCGGTCGTAGCGGTAGCGCCACACCAGGCCCGAGACCAGCAGGGCGAAGACGACGTAGGGCAGCGCGCCCCAGAGCAGGGTGCTCACCGCCGCCCCCCGGTCAGCAGCGGCAACTGCCGCAGGTGCCCGTAGGGTGCGGTCGCCAGGCCGACCTCCTCGGTGGGCGGCCCGCCGGCGGCCAGCGCGAGGGCCGCCGCCCGGTCCCGCGCCGAGGGGCCCGGCAGCGTCGCGCACACCGCGTCGAGCACGTGCGCGTACGGCGTGCCGTCCTCGGCCAGCCCCAGCCGCAGCAGTTCGAGTGCGGGCCGGTGCTCGCGCAGCAGCGCGTCGGAGCCGCTCGCGGCGGCGAACTCCAGGACGGCCGGCAGGAAGTCGGGCAACTCGTCGCTGTCCCAGGTGAAGCCGTGCGCCCGGTAGTGCTCCTTGAAGCGGACCAGCGCGCCGCCGCGGCGCCGGGTGTCGCCGTCCGTCCACCACGTCAGGTACAGGCAGGCCCGGCGGCCGAAGTCGAAGACCCGCACGTAGTGTTCGGCCAGTGCCGCAGGCGTCAGCGCGGTGGCCTGCTCCAGGAACAGCCGCAGGGTGTCCGCCGGCCCGCCGCGCAGCGGCGCGAGCGCCGCCCGCAGCAGCGGCACATCGGCGTGGAACTCCCCGTCGGGGTAGGCCAGGCAGCGTGCGGCCGCCTGGTGCAGCAGTTGCGTGTCTCGGGTCACGGTCCCGGCACCTCCTCCTCGCGGTCGGCGGTCTGGCGCCGCCGCAGGGCATGGAAACTCTCCACGGTCACCAGCGGCAGCGAGCGCCGGCCGGAGCCCGCGCCGAACGGCCCGCCCTCCGCCGCGCCCTGCTCGTCCTGGTGGTCCAGGCTGCAGGTCTCCGGCACCGCCGACTCCTCCAGGCGCCGGGCGTCCGCCTGCGCCGCCGTCGGGATCACGTACCGGTCCTCGTACTTGGCCACGGCCAGCAGGCGGAACATCTCCTCGATCTCGTCACCGGTCATGCCGACCGCCCCGGCCGCCGAACCGTCCGGCTGCCGGCCGAGGTTGAGGTCGCGCATGTGGGAGCGCATCGCCGCGAGCCGGTCGAGAGCGGCACGCACCGGCACGGGGTCACCGGCGGTGAACAACTGCGCCAGGTACTCCACCGGGATGCGCAGCGCGTCGATGGCGCCGAACAGGTTGCCGGCGTCCTCGCCGTCGCGGCCGCTCTCGCTGACCGCCTCCACCACCGGCGACAGCGGCGGGATGTACCAGACCATCGGCAGCGTCCGGTACTCCGGATGCAGCGGCAGCGCCACCCGGTACCGGCTGATCAGGTCGCGGACGGGGGAGCGGCGGGCGGCCTCCAGCCACTCGTGCGCGATGCCGTCCCGCTCGGCGGCCCGCTGCACCTCCGGGTCGTCGGGATCGAGGAACACGTCCAACTGCGCCTGGTACAGGTCCTTGTCGTCGGTCACCGAGGCGGCCGCGGTGACCCGGTCCGCGTCGTACAGCATCACGCCGAGGTACCGCAGCCGGCCGACGCAGGTCTCCGAGCACACCGTCGGCAGCCCCACCTCGACCCGCGGATAGCAGAACGTGCACTTCTCGGCCTTGCCGGTGCGGTGGTTGAAGTAGACCTTCTTGTACGGGCAGCCGGTGACGCACTGCCGCCAGCCGCGGCAGCCGTCCTGGTCGACCAGGACGATGCCGTCCTCGGTGCGCTTGTAGATCGCCCCGGACGGGCAGGCCGCCACGCAGGCCGGGTTGAGGCAGTGCTCGCAGATCCGCGGCAGGTAGAACATGAAGGTCTGCTCGAACGCGAACGTGATCCGCTCGCCCACCTCGTCCCGCACCCGCTCCACGTTCGGGTCCAGCGGCGCCAGTTCGGGACCGCCGCCCAGGTCGTCGTCCCAGTTGGACGACCACTTCACCTCCATCGGCTTGCCGGTCACCAGCGAACGCGGCGCGGCCACCGGGTAGTCGTCGCCGAGCGGCGCGTTCGTCAGGTGGGCGTAGTCGTACGTCCACGGCTCGTAGTAGTCCTTGAGTACCGGCAGCACCGGGTTGGCGAAGATCGACGCGAGCTTCCACCAGCGGCTGCCCTGGCGGAGCTTGAGCTGCCCGCGGCGGTTGAGGACCCAGCCGCCGCGCCAGGTGTCCTGGTCCTCGTAGCGCCGCGGGTAGCCGAGGCCCGGCCGGGTCTCCACGTTGTTGAACCAGACGTACTCCATGCCGGAGCGGTTGGTCCACGTCTGCTTGCAGGTGACCGAGCAGGTGTGGCAGCCGATGCACTTGTCGAGGTTCATCACCATGGCGACCTGTGCCATGCAGCGGCCGATCGGCGCCTGGCCTCGGGACATGTCAGTACCGCACTTCCTGCGAGCGGCGGCGGATCACCGTCACCTCGTCGCGCTGGTTGCCGGTGGGGCCGAAGTAGTTGAACGCCCAGGACAGTTGGGCGTAGCCGCCGATCAGATGGGTGGGTTTGAGCATCAGGCGGGTCAGCGAGTTGTGGATGCCGCCCCTGCGGCCGGTGGTCTCCGTCCTGGGGACGTTCACCGTGCGCTCCTGCGCGTGGTGCATGTACACCGTGCCCGGTGGCATGCGGTGCGAGACGATCGCGCGGGCGACGACCACGCCGTTGCGGTTGACCGCCTCGATCCAGTCGTTGTCCCGCACCCCGATCGCCGCCGCGTCCGCCACCGACATCCACACCACCTGTCCGCCCCGGGACAGCGACAGCATGAACAGGTTGTCCTGGTACTCGGAGTGGATCGACCACTTGTTGTGCGGGGTCAGGTAGCGGACCGTCACCTGCCGCTGCCCGTCGGGCCCCAGGACCGGTTCGCCGAACAGCCGGTGCATGTCCAGCGGGGGCCGGTACACCGGCAGCGCCTCGCCCACCTCGTGCATCCAGTCGTGGTCGAGGAAGAACTGCTGCCGGCCGGTGAGGGTGTGCCAGGGCTTGAGATGCTCGGTGTTGAGCGTGAACGCGGTGTACCGGCGGCCACCGGACTCGCTGCCCGACCACTCGGGCGAGGTGATCACCGGCACCGGCGCCGCCTGCGTGTCGGCGTAGGTGACCCGCTTGCCCTCGTGCTCGGCGGCCAGGTGCGCCATCTCCCGCCCGGTGCGCTCCTCCAGGGTGCGGAAGCCCTGGACGGCCAGCCGCCCGTTGGTGGTGCCGGACAGCGCCAGGACGGTGTTGGCCGCCTTGACGGCGGTGTCCATCGCCGGCCGGCCGTCGGCCGGGCCGCCGCGCACCACGCCGTTGAGCGCCCGCAGCCCGTCGACCTCCTCCCCGGGCCTGAGCACCACGCCCTTGGCGGGCAGCCCCGCCTGCTCGACCAGCGGTCCCAGGGACGCCATCTTCGCGCCGACCGCCGGGTAGTCGCGCTCGACCACCGCCAGGTTGGGCATCGTCGCCCCCGGCACCGGCTCGCACTCGCCGCGCCGCCAGTCCAGCGCCACCCCGCCCGGCTGGGCGGTCTCGCCCGGCGTGTCGTGCTGCATTGCGGTCGCCACCACGTCGTGCCGTACCCCGAGATGGTCCACGGCCAGCTCGCTGAACCGGCCCGCGATCGCGTGGAACGTCTCGAAGTCCGTCCTGGCCTGCCACGGCGGGTCGATCGCCGGCGCGAAGGAGTGGACGAACGGGTGCATGTCCGTCGACGACAGGTCGTGCTTCTCGTACCAGGTGGCCGCAGGCAGCACCACGTCGGACAGCAGCGTCGAGGACGTCATCCGGAAGTCCAGCGACAGCAGCAGGTCGAGCTTGCCCTCCGGCGCCTCGTCGTGCCACGCCACGTCCCTGGGACGCAGGCCCGGGTCGGCCTCCTGGGCGCGCAACGACGAGTGCGTGCCCAGCAGATGCCGGGTGAAGTACTCCGCGCCCTTGGCCGAGGAGCCGAGCAGGTTCGCCCGCCACAAGGTCATCACCCGCGGCCAGTTGGCGGGCGCGTCCGGGTCCTCGCAGGCGAACGACAGCCGCCCGGACCGCAGTTCGCCGACGACGTGCTGCACCGGGTCGGTGCCGGCCGCCCGCGCCTCGTCCGCCAGGTCCAGCGGGTTGCGGTCGAACGTCGGATACGACGGCATCCAGCCCGACCGCGCCGACTGCGCCAGCAGGTCGACCGCCGCCATGCCGGCGAACCGGCCGGTGCCCAGCGGCGACGCCAGCACGTCGGCGCGGAAGCGGTCGTAGCGCCACTGGTCGGTGTGCAGGAAGAGGTAGCCGGTGCCGATCGCCTGCCGTGGCGGCCGCGACCAGTCGCTCGCGCCGGCCAGCGTCGCCCAGCCGGTCAGCGGCCGGCACTTCTCCTGCCCGACGTAGTGCGCCCAGCCGCCGCCGTTGCGCCCCTGGCAGCCGGTGAGCTGCAGCAGCGCCAGGAAGGTCCGGTAGATCGTCTCGGAGTGGAACCAGTGGTTGGTGCCGGCGCCCATCAGGATCATGCAGCGCCCCCGGGACTCCTCCGCGGTGCGGGCGAACTCCCGGGCGAGCCGCACCGCCTGGGCGGCCGGCACCGAGGTGTGCATCTCCTGCCACGCGGGCGTCCCCGGCGTGTCCGCGTCCTCGTACGACGACGGCCACCGCCCCGGCAGGCTGGGACGTCCCACCCCGTACTGCGCGAGGAGCAGGTCGAAGACCGTCGTCACCAGCGGCCCGTCACCGCCCAGCCGGACCGCCGGTACCCCGCGCGCCACCGTCTCGCCGCGCCCCTGCCCGTGCTCGCCGCCCTCGGTGTCGAACCGCGGCAGCAGCACCTCGACGGCCTCGGCCCCCTCGCCGTACAGCGACAGCCGCGGCCGGACGTCCCCGAGGTCGAGGTTCCACCGGCCCTTGCCCGACTCGGTCCAGCGGAACCCCAGCGACCCGCCGGGCACCACCGGCGCGCCGGTCGCCTCGTCGAGCACGGCCGTCTTCCACTCCGCGCCCTCGCCGGTGTCCCCGAGGTCCGAGGCGCGGACGAACTTGTCCGGCACGCGGGCGCCGTCCCGCTCGGTCAGCGTCACCAGGAACGGCAGGTCGGTGTAGGTGCGCACGTAGGTGTCGAAGAACGGCACCTGCCGGTCGACGAAGAACTCCCGCAGGATCACATGGCCCATCGCCAGGGCGAGCGCGCCGTCGGTGCCGGGATGCGGATGCACCCACTCGTCGGCGAACTTCGTGTTGTCCGCGTAGTCGGGCGAGACCACCACGACCTTCTGGCCGCGGTAGCGCGCCTCGGCCATCCAGTGGGCGTCCGGGGTGCGGGTGACCGGGACGTTGGAGCCCCACATCATCAGATAGGCGGCGTCCCACCAGTCACCGGACTCCGGCACGTCGGTCTGGTCGCCGAACACCTGCGGCGAGGCCACCGGCAGGTCCGCGTACCAGTCGTAGAACGACAGCATGGCCGCGCCGATCAGCGAGTGGAAGCGGGCGCCGGCCGCGTGCGAGACCATCGACATCGCCGGGATCGGCGAGAAGCCGGCGATCCGGTCGGGCCCGTGCTCCTTGATGGTGTGCACGTGCGCGGCCGCGACGATCTCCACCGCCTCGTCCCAACTCGCCCGCACCAGACCGCCCTTGCCCCGGGCCTGCTGGTACGCGCGGCGGCGCTCGGGGTCGGACTGGATGTCGGCCCAGGCCGCCACGGGATCCTTCAGGCGTCGCCTGGCCTCCCGGTACTGCTCCAGCAGTACGCCCCTGACGTACGGGTGGCGGACCCGGGTCGGGGAGTAGGTGTACCAGGAGAACGCGGCGCCCCGCGGGCACCCGCGCGGCTCGTACTCGGGCCGGTCCGGGCCCACCGACGGGTAGTCGGTGGCCTGCGTCTCCCAGGTGATGATCCCGTCCTTGACGTAGACCTTCCACCGGCACGACCCCGTGCAGTTCACGCCGTGCGTGGAGTTGACGACCTTGTCGTGGCTCCAGCGGTCCCGGTAGAACGCGTCGCCGGCCCGGCCGCCCTCGATGCGCAGGCTGTGCAGGTCGGGTGCCGGTGTACCGCGGCGGAAGAACCGGCCGGCCCGCAGCAGCAGCGCGTCGGGCTCGGTCGTGGTGCCCGGACCGGGCGCGGCCGGCCGGTCCCCGGCGGCACCGGCGTCCGCGTCCGCTGCGTCCGCGCTGTCCCGCACAAAGACCTCCCAGCAGGTGATACGGCATACGAATCACCAAAGTGTCATAAAAGGTGCGTCAGTTTCCCGGTGCCGCGCCGCGGGTCGCTCCGATGCCCCGCCCGGCTGGTGCGCGGCGCAGGGCCTGCGGTGTCATGGCCGGGTGCAGAGTGCTCGGGGTCCCTGGTGGTCGTCCGTCCCGCCGGCCGCCGGAGCCGTCGTCATGGCGACCGGCATCATCTCGGTGGGCTTCCACCTGACCGGGCACGACAGCCTCTCCGCCCTGCTGCTCACGGTGGCCGGCCTGCTGTGGCTGGTACTCGCGGCGGCTTTCGCGACGACCCTGCTGCACGACCGGGCGCGCTGGCAGGCGCAGGCCGCCAACCCGCCGGCGCTCACCGCGGTCGCCGCCACCTGCGTCCTGGGCACCCGGCTCGCACTGGCCGGCTGGCGCACCGTGGCCGGCGTGCTGCTCGCCCTCGCCGTCGTCGTCTGGCCCGCGCTGCTGGTGTCGGTCATGCGGCACTGGAAGCGGCCCGCGCCCGGCGCCGCCTTCCTGGTGTGCGTCGCCACGCAGGCCATCGCCGTCCTCGCCGCCACGCTGGCCGCGACGAACGGCGACTGGCTCGCCTGGTGCGCGCTGGTCGCCTTCGGCGCGGGCATCTTCCTGTACGGCGAGGCGCTCGCCCGGTTCGACTTCCGGCAGGTGCTCACCGGCGCGGGCGACCACTGGATCTCGGCCGGCGCTATCGCCATCTCGGCGCTCGCCGGTTCCAAACTGACGGCCCTTCCCCTGTGGAGCAGCGGCGCCCACTCCGTGCTGAAGACGACCACGTTCGTGCTGCTGGCCCTCGACTTCGCCGGGTACGCCGTCCTCGTCGTCTGCGAGGTGTACCGGCCGCGCCCGCACTACGACATCCGGCGGTGGTCCACGGTCTTCCCGCTGGGCATGACCGCGGTGGCCTCGCTCTCCACGGCCGCCGCCGCCCACGCGCCGGGGCTGCACGGCCCCGGCGTCGTACTGCTCTGGGTGGCCGCGGCCGTCTGGCTGATCACCTTCGTCGGCCTGCTGCGTGCCCAGGCGGCCGGCGTCCCTCGGACCGGTGGAAAGAATCGGCCGATAGGGGGAGGTCACCGGAGCGGCTGATCGGGTCACGCGCGCGGGGTAAGCAGGCTGCGGGGGAACACACCCCCGTCCACCTCACCGAGGAGGACCCGACTTGAGAAGGTGGCCATGACCGGGCTCGCTTCCAGGAAGATGACCACTGCCGCGCTCCTCGCCGGATCGCTCGCCGTCGGAGTGCTCGCGCCCACCGCGGCGGGCGCCTTCGCGCCCGGCCAGGACCACGGGACCGCGGCGAGCACGGCCGCGAGCGCGCCGGCGAGCAGTGGCACCCCCTCGGGCCCGTCCGCCGCCAAGCCGTCCGCTGCCAAGCCCGGCTCGGCCAAGCCGGGATCCACCACGGCCACCGCTGCCAAGCCCGGCTCGGCCAAGCCCGGCTCCACCACGGCCGCCTACGTCAAGGGCAAGGTCGTGTCCAGCGTCACGCTGCGCATCCGCAGCCGCGCCACCACCAACTCCACCGCGCTCGGCAGCTACGCCCCGGGCGCCGTCGTGAAGCTCGCCTGCAAGGTGCGCGGGCAGAACGTCGGCGGTAACGACCTCTGGTACAACCTGTCCGACCGTCCGGGCTGGCTCGCCGCCCGCTACGTGCAGAACCTCGGCGCCGTCCCCTTCTGCTGACTTTCCGCCCGCCCTCCGAGCCCGGTCGCCGCCCGCGGGCCCCGCGCCCCGGCGGCCACCGTGGCGGGGCAGCGCAGCCGCCGCCACGCGAGGAGGCCGGGTGACCGGGAGCCCCGCCGAGGTCGCCGAGGCGGCTTTCCGTCACTACCGCGCCCAGGACCGCGGCGCCGCGTTTGCCCTCTACGCCGGCGACTTCACGTTCACCAGCCCGCGGGACGACCGCATCGGCAAGGACGCGTTCTTCGCCCGCTGCTTCCCGACCGCCGACCGGTTCATCGAGCAGCGGCTGCTGCACGTCACCCCCGCGGACGGCGAACTCGCCTTCCTGTACTACGAGTACGTGCTCACCGACGGTGCGCGGTACCGCAACGTCGAGGCCGTCACCGTCCGGGACGGACTCATCCGCGACGTCCAGGTCTTCTTCGGCGGCACGGTCTGAGCCCACCGGCCGGGCGGCGTGCACGGCTCCCACGCGCTGCCGGGGCCCACCAGGTAAGGGCGCTGAAGCGGGCGCACCGGCAATCCCCTTGCTGGCCAGGACGTTTGTGACGCGGTTGTTGCCCGCATTGTGAGCGGGGTCACGGTGGGGGAGCGCGGTGCCTGATGAGGTCAGCGGATGGTGCTCCTGCTTCTGCTGCTCATCCCGGCTGTGCCCGTCCTGGCCGCCGGTCTCATCGGGTACGGCCTCGGCTCCCTCGGTAGGGCCGGCGTGCGGCGCGCCGACCGGCTGACCTGGCTGCGGAGCACCGCGGCCCTGCTCGGCGCGGCCGCCGCGGTCGTCTACACCTGGGGGCTACTGGCCCTCGCGGGCGCCACCCTGGACGCGGAGGACCACGGCGTCGACTCCTCGCCGCCACGCCCGTGCAGGACGCCCGGCCTGTTCGAACGGGCAGTGCACGTCGTCGATTACACGGTGCGGTACGCGCCGCTGAGGTTCGTCTGCCGGACGAGCGACGGCGGCAGCTATGTGGCTGACGCCGTCCCCGGGTACGTGAACCCGGCGGTGCTTGGGCTTGGCGCGGGCGCCGTTGCGTGTGCGGGTGCGGGGGTTGTCGATGGCGGGCGCAGGGTGCGGCTGAGCGCCGCGGCGTGACCGGGACGCGCCCCCCACCTGGCCCTCCGTCACCTTCCGCCGAGCTCCGGCACGTCTTCGGGCTTCGGGGTGCCCCCTGGGCGCCGTTGCCGCCTTCCGCGCCGTGGTGGCTTCTCGCGCAGTTCCTCGCGCCCCTGGCGGTGCATGTTCGGTGGGTGGGGTCGGGGCCGCCACGGG
>WRCZ01000086.1 GCA_009783685.1 Actinomycetes bacterium | reverse complement strand
GAACCAGCTGCACGAGGAGTCGCTGTACGTCCGCGACCACGGACGCTTCCTGGCCCAGGCGGCGCTGCGGGCCATCCCGGAGAGCGGCGCGCGGCTGCCCGACCGGGTCGAGGAGATCGTGCTTGACCAGGTCACGTACCGCTATCCCGACCGGGAGGACGCGGCCCTGGACGGGGTGTCGCTCACGCTGCCCATGGGGTCGGTGACCGCCGTCGTCGGCGAGAACGGCTCCGGCAAGAGCACCCTGATGAAGCTCCTGTCCGGCCTGCTGCTGCCCCAGGAGGGGACGCTGTACTGGGGCGGCCAGGACGTCGCCCGCCTCGGCCGCGCCGACGTCTTCGGCCGGGTCACGCTGCTCACCCAGGACTTCCAGCGCTGGCCCGTCACCGCCGCCATGAACATCCGCATCGGCCGGCCCGAAATGGCCGCGGGGCCGGACGACCTGAAGCCGTCCGTCGACTACGCCGGGGCCGGCCCCGTCGTCGAGAAACTCCCCCACGGCCTGGACAGCCTGCTGGCCCGGGTGTTCCGGGGGGCCATCGAGCTGTCCGGCGGCGAATGGCAGAAGGTGGGCCTGGCCCGCACCCACTGGCGCAGCTCCACCTCGCAGGCGGACGGCGTCCTGATCGTCGACGAGCCCACCTCCGCGCTCGACCCGCAGGCGGAGATCGCCGCGTTCGACCGCATCCGCCGGCTCGCCGCCCCGAACCGCGCGGTCGTCCTGGTCACCCACCGCATGTCGGGCGTCCGCCACGCCGACCGCATCTTCGTCCTCCACCAGGGCCGGCTGGCCGAACAGGGCGACCACGACACCCTCATGGCCGCTCGCGGCCGCTACGCCGCCATGTTCGAGGCCCAGGCGGCGCAGTACGCCCCCGCCGCGGCCGTCCCGCGGCCCCACTCCCCCGGCCGTCCCGGGCCGCTGCTCGCCGACCCCGGCCTGCCGGACCCCGCCTGATCCGGCGCGCTGATCCGGGGAGTCCGCGCCAGGGGGTCGGTCCGGACGCCGCCTCGACCGGGTGCGGGGCCGTATCGCGCGTCAGGCGGCGGAGCGGTCGGCGAGGGGGCGGCGGCGCAGGTGCGGGGCGAGGAGGGCGGGCGGGGCGTACTCCTGGTCGAGGGTGCCGATGTCGGTGCCCGGCGGCACGATCGCGTCGATCCGGTCGAGGACGTCGTCACCGAGGACGACGTCGAGGCCGGCGAGCAGGTCGTCGAGGTGTGCCATGGTGCGCGGGCCGAGCAGCGCGCTCGTCACGCCGGGGTGCGCGATGGTGAACGCCATGGCCAGGTGGGTCATCGGCAGGCCCGCCTCCTCGGCGACGGGGATCAGCTGTTCCACCGCGTCCAGCCGCCGCTCGTCGTTGAGGTGCCGGAGCAGGTTCGCGCGGCGCAGCTCGTTCTGCCCGCCCTTGCGCACGCGGCCGGTGAGCAGGCCCTGCGCGAACGGGCCCCACACCAGGGTGCCCATCCCGAACCGCTCGGCCAGGGGAAGGACTTCACGTTCGACGCGCCGGTTCAGCATCGAGTACGGGGGCTGTTCGGTGCGGAAGCGCGCCAGTCCACGGCGCTCGGCGACCCACTGGGCCTCGACGATGTCCGACGGCGGCGTCGTGGAGGACCCGATCGCCCGCACCTTTCCGCTGCGGATCAGGTCGGTGAGGACCGAGAGCGTCTCCTCGATGTCCGTCGTCGGGTCGGGCCGATGGATCTGGTAGACGTCGATGTGGTCGGTCCGCAGCCGCCGCAGCGAGTTCTCGACCGCGGTCGTGATCCAACGGCGGGACGCGCCCTGCTGGTTGGGGTCGGTGCCCACCGGGCGGCTGACCTTGGTGGCCAGGACCACGTGGTCGCGGCGGCCCTTGAGCGCCTTGCCCACCACCTCCTCGGAGTCGCCGTAGGCGTCCGCGGTGTCGACGAGGTTGATCCCCGCGTCGAGCGCCTTGTGGATGATCCGGATCGAGTCGTCGTGGTCGGGGTTGCCGATCTGGGTGGCGAACATCAGGGTCCCCAGCGCGTAAGGGCTGACCCTGATGCCGGTGCGGCCGAGGGGGCGGTACTGCATGGCGTCTCTCCCGAGGTCGGTACGAGGGGTGGCGCCCAGCCGGCAGGGCGTCCGGCGCGGTGCCGGCGCCACCGGCCCGCGAGCAGCAGAAGCGGAAAGGCTTTCCGTTTACTGTACGGAAAGTCTTTCCGTTTCGCTACCGGACGCTAGACTTCCGGCATGAGCGAGCGCGCCCCCGGCAGTGCGGAATCACCTGCCAGCAGCGCGAATCCCGGCGACCGGCGCCCGCGCGCCGATGCCCGCCGGAATCTCGACGCGCTGATCCAGGCGGCCAGGACCGTGTTCGCACGCTCGGGTGTCGACGCGCCGGCGAAGGAGATCACCGACCTCGCGGGCGTCGGCGTCGGCACCCTCTACCGGCACTTCCCGCGCCGGGCCGCCCTGGTCGCGGCCGTCCTGCAGCACGAGATCGACGCCTGCGCGGACGCCGGGCCCGCGCTGAGCGCCGCGCACGAGCCGGTCCTGGCGCTGGCCCGCTGGATGGACCGCTACACGGCGTTCGTCGGTACCAAGCGCGGCCTCGCGGGCGCCCTGCACTCGGGCGACCCCGCCTTCGAAGGGCTGCACGCCTACTTCCTCCAGCGGCTCGAACCCACGCTCGCCGAGCTCCTCGACGCGGCCGCCGCGACCGGCGAGGTCCGCGACGACATCGGCGCCCGGGACGTGCTGCACGCGATCGCCCTGCTGAGCCGGCCCGTGCCCGGCGAGGACGACCCCGCCTACAGCAGGCGGCTGGTCTCGGTCTTCGTCGACGGCCTGCGCACGCCTTCCCGGCCCGCGCCGCCGGCCTGACCTCCCCCGCGGCACCGCCCGCACGGCCGACCCGGGCGGGGAGCGAACGGCGGCGCGCAACCCGTCCGAAACACAGACTCGCGCAGCATGCTGGAAGGAGCGGCAGTGGACCTGCCGAAGCCGGGCCGGCGTGACGGTGACCGGGGGTGACCGTCACGGTCCGCTCGGCCACACCAGGGCCGCCTGGCGCACGTGGCCCTACGAGAAGGAGTAAGGCGGTGAGGTGATCATGCGCTCCCGCTTCGCACCCGACAGGAGCCTGACCGTCCGCATGGTGACGGTGATCTTCCTGCTCGGGCTGGTGTACGTGGCGTTCGTCGCCGCACTCATCGCCCTGCTGAAGTCCGTGGCACTGGTGGTGGTGATCGTCGGCGCGCTGCTGATCGCGCAGTACTGGTACTCGGACCGGATCGCCCTGTTCGCCATGCACGCGCACGAGGTCAGTCCGGCGGAGGAGCCGCAGCTCCACGGGACGGTCGACCGGCTGTGCGCCCTGGCCGACATGCCGAAGCCCCGGGTGGCCGTCTCCGAGATCGACATGCCCAACGCGTTCGCCACCGGACGCAACGCCGACCACGCCGTGCTGTGCGTGACCACCGGCCTGATGCGCCGGCTGGAACCCGAGGAGCTGGAGGGCGTCCTCGCCCACGAGCTGTCCCATGTCGCGCACAAGGACGTCGCGGTGATCACCATCGCCTCGTTCCTCGGGGTGCTGGCCGGGCTGCTGGTGCGGTTCGCGTTCTACTCCGAGCTGTTCGGCGGCCGCCGCAACGACCAGAACACGGCCGCGATGTTTGCCGTGATCATGGCCGTCTCGGCGCTCGTGTACGCGCTGAGCTTCCTGCTGTTGCGCGCCCTGTCCCGCTACCGGGAGCTGGCCGCGGACCGCTCCGCCGCGCAGCTCACCGGCCGCCCGTCGGCACTGGCGTCCGCGCTGGTCAAAGTGACCGGCAGCATCGCCCGCATCCCCAGCGACGACCTGCGCACCGCGCGGTCGTTCAACGCCTTCTTCTTCACTCCGGCCCTCAAGGAGGACAACAAGCTGGCGGCCATGTTCTCGACCCACCCCACCCTCCAGCGGCGCCTGGACGCGCTCGCGGAGATCTCCAGGGAGCTGGGGCAGGCCGCGTAGACCTCCCCGCGTGAACGGCCGGCAGCGCAGGGCCCCGCACACGGCGGGGCCCTGAAGCCGTCCGGGAAGCCGTGCCGGACGGCTCAGGCCGAGAACGCGCCCGCCTCGACCAGCAGCGCCGGCGCCACGGCGCTCTCCATGAAGACCGCCTCGCCGCGCTCGCGCTCGCGTCCCACGCCGATCACCGCGCTGAGCACCTCGTCCATCCGGAAGGTGAGGCGGACCGGCGGCGCCCACGCCGCGACACGGCCGTCCTTCAGCCAGTACGTGGCGTCCCGGGTGGTGCCGGTGACCAGGGTGTCCTTGGGATGCAGCACCCGCAGGTAGTCGAGCCTGGTGATGACCTGGCCGTCGCCGCAGGCCGCCATCAGCTCGGCCTCGTCTGCGTCGCCGGCGTCCAGCAGGATGTGCGACGGGGACGGGTCGGCGCCGAAGCGCCAGCCGATCGGCACCCCGTGCCCGGTGGACCGGCCTCCGGTGACGGGCGCGCGCTCCAGGTCGGAGACCACACCGCGCAGCACCCCGCGGTCGATCAGGGGCGTGCGGCTGCGGCACGTCCCCTCCACGTCGAAGCCGCTGGGCAGGCCCGCGGGGTCGGCCGCGTCGTCGGTGAGGGTGAGCAGTTCGCTGACGATCCGCTCCCCCATCCGTCCCGCCGCGGCGGTGCGCCCCTGCGCGTAGCCGGCGGCGCCCAGGGCCGCGTACGCGTACGTGGTGAGCAGGGTGATGACCGCCTGGGGGCGGAGCAGCACCCGGCAGGTGCCGCTGAGCGGGTCGCCGGTCGGCAGCGGCGCGAGGTCGCCGAGCAGGCGCTCGGCGATGCCGTCGACGCTGATCCGCGCGGCGTCCCGGTGGACGATCCGCGCGCCGGCCGAGCGTCCGTCCCGCGAGGCGACGGCCTGGAGCGACGCCTTGGTCAGCGTCTCGCTCCGGTAGAGGCCGTCGTGGTCGGCGACGACCCGCCCGACGACGTCGTGCCGGACGGCCCCGCCGAGGTCGGCCCGGCCGCCGAGCCCGTCGCGGATCGTGCTGAACCACGCGTACCGCTCGCCCGCTCCGGCGGCGACGGTGGCCGGTGCGACCGGCGGGACGGCGGGCTCGCCCTGTCCGGCCGCGGGGTGGACGGCCACCGCCGTGCCGCCCTGGGGCAGGCAGGACAGCGCGTCCCGCAGCCGCTCGGCGAGCGCTCTGACGGCGCCGGTCTCCAGGCTCTCCACGGTGCCGCCGGCCACCCGGCCGTCGCGGGTCACCCGCACCCGCACCCGCAGGCGCTCCTCGTCGTGCTGGGCGGTGACCCGGGAGCGGGCGTATCTCAACAGGCCGGTGCGCTCGCTGGAGATGTCGAGCCGCGTCCCCGGGCCGAGCAGTTCCAGCGCGTCACGGACCTTGCGTTCCTCGATCATCGGCCACCTACCCGTGCGTCGCGGAATCGGGCGGGGACCGTGCCGTGGCCGATGTGGGCCACCTGCAGCGGCTCGCCCTTGTTGCACGACGGGATGCCGTGCACCATGAACTCGTCGGGGCCGCCGAGCGCGTCGCATCCGGCCCAGAACGCCGGGGTCACCCCGGTGTACGTGCAGTTCTTCAGCAGCCGGCCGCGCTTGCCGTCCTTGATCTCCCAGCCCGCCTCGGCGCCGAGCCGGAAGTTGAGCCGCTGGTCGTCGATGGACACGCTCTTCGTCATGTCGACCAGCACGCCGTTCCGGGTCCCGGCGATCATCTCCTCCAGGGAGGAGTCGCCCGGCTGGAGGCAGAGGTTGGTCATGCGCACCAGCGGCAGCCGCTGCCAGCCGTCGGCCCGCGCCGCGCCGGTCGACTGCTCGCCGAGCGCCGCCGCCGACTCCCGGCCGGACATGTAGCCGACGAAGACGCCCTCGCGGACGAGTTCGGTGCGCTGGGCGGGCACGCCTTCGTCGTCGTAGCCGTACGACCCGAGCGCGCCGGGGATGGTGGCGTCGGCGTACACCGACACGAGCGGGGATCCGTAGCGGAAGGAGCCGCGGCGCTCGGGGGCGGCGTAGGTGCCGCCGGCCAGGCTCGCCTCCGCGCCGAGCGCGCGGTCGGCCTCCATCGGGTGGCCGGCGCATTCGTGGAGCAGCATGGCCAGTTGGGCCCCGGTCACGATGAGCGTGGTGGTCTCGTCGGGGCACTGCCGCGCGGTCAGCAGCTGGACGGCCTCCGCGGCGACCCGGGGTGCCTCCTCCACCAGCCGCAGGGAGGTGATGTGCTCGTACCCGGCGGTGGCGAACAGGCCGCGTTGCCCGCGGATGGTGCGCGGTATCGCCTGCGGGTAGGAACGCCGCTGGATGTCCTCGCCGTCGGAGGCGAAGACCAGCAGTCCCGCCCCGCTCTCGGTGATCCGCTGCTCGATCAGGGCGCCCTCGGTGTTGGCGAAGACCTTGTCGTCCTGGAAGAAGTCCATGGACGCCTCGACCTGGGACACCTCGGGACCGGCCGACTCGGCGGCGGCCACGGTCGCGGCGAGCAGGTCCAGCTTCGTGGAGACCGGGACGGTGAAGGGGTCGATCTTCATCGGGGAGTGCCAGGTCGTGGTGGCGGTGACCGGCTCGCCGAGCCGCACGTCCCTGCGGTCGGCGCCCGCCGCGCGGGCCTGCACGACGGCGGCGGTGACGGCGTCGGACAGCCCCTGCGCGTCGAGCCGGTGGGTCGCGGCGAAGCCCCACTGCCCGCGGATCAGGACCCGCACCCCGATGCCCGTCGACTCGTCGTGGCCGACCTCACCGGGGCCCTGGTGCTCCACGAGCACGAGTTCGTGCCGCCGGTGCACCACCCGGACGTCCGCGTAGTCGACGTCCCGGGGCAGCAGTCCGAGCGCGTCCAGCGCGGCCGCGCGCATCATCGGCCGGCTCCGCTCGGGGCCGGTGCGAGCGGGTCTGACGGCTCGGCGCCGCACGGGCGTGGCACCGCCTCGGGGACAGCACCGGGCGGGACGGTGCGGCTCCTGTCGTCCTGCAAGTCGCGCATGGAGAACCTCCGTTGTCGGAAGGTGGACCACCGCCCGGGCGGTCCGGGGCGGTGGCGGCGAAGGGGGTGGGCCGGGGCGGTGGCCCGGTCAGGGGGTCCCGGCCGGGGCCCCGCGGCGTCCCAGCTCGGCGGTGAGCAGCGGCACGACCTGCCGCCAGTCGGCGACGATGCCGATGTCGCAGGCGGTGAAGACCGGTGCGGCGGGGTCGGAGTTGACCGCGAGGACGGTGCCGGCCCGGCCCACGCCGGACATGTGGTTGGCCTTGCCCGACAGCCCCAGTGCGAGGTAGAGCCGGGGGGCGATGTCCCGGGCGGTGACACCGACCTGCAGGGCGTGCGGCAGCCAGCCGGCGTCCGTGACCTTGCGGGTGGCGGCGATCTCGGCGCCCAGCAGGCGGCGCAGCGGCAGCAGTTCGGCGTAGTGGCCGGGGTCGACACCGCGGCCGACGCCGATCACGACCTCCGCGCGTTCGAGGGCGTCGTAGTCGGCCGGGCCGTCCGGGTCGCCCAGCCGCACGGCCGGGTCGGGGCCGACCGCCAGGCGGTGGACGGGCGGTTCGCCGGCGTCCCGCGGCGTGCGCAGCGGCAGGCAGCCGGTGCGCACGGTGGCGATCCGGACCGCGCTGTCGGTGACGACCTCGGCCACGGAGGCGTTTCCCGAGGGCTTGGTCCCCACCAGCAGCGCGGGATCGCGCCGCGTGCCGAGCGCCAGTCCGGTGAGGTCGGACAGCAGTCCTGCGTCCAGCCGGACGGCGAGCCTGGCCAGCACCTCGCGCTGGGCGGAGCGGGCGGATCCGAGGACGGCCCACGGCATGCCGTCGGAGGCGCACCGTTCCGCCAGTGCGGCAGCGACGTTCCTGGGCGCGCCGCCGTCCATCACCAGGACCTCGTCGGCGCCCCAGGCCGCGAAGCGGGCGGTGCCGGTGGCGGCACCCGACACGGTGGCCGGGGCGACCGCCACCACGCGGCCGCCGGTCGAGGCGGCCAGCACCGCCGCCTCGCCGAGCAGGGCGCGGTCGCCGCCCGGGTCCGCGCCGTCCGCGAGGACGACGACGTCGCCGCTCCGGTTGCCGTCCCGGTGCCGGGCCGCGTCGCGGCCGGCGGGGCCGCCGGTCCTGGTCGGCGGCACGGGCGCGACCGCCGCGAGGGCGGCCGCCGGCGAGGGACGGGCGGCCTCCTCGCACAGTTCGAGCGCCCGTGCCACCTGTTCGTGGAGCGGCCCGTCGAGGACGAGCGGGACGCGCTTGCGCACCGCGTCCCGTACCGCCGTGACCCGGGTGGGGCTGGGCGGTGCGGCGGACGAGCCGAGGCCGGCGAGGTCGACGGTGGTGACCCGCGAGGCGGCCGGCCACGTGCCGGCGGGTGCCTTGGCGGGATCGCAGGAGCGTTCGGCGACCGCGACCACCGCCGGCAGGACGACGCTGACCGGCCGTCCGCCGCCCTCCTCCTGGACGGTGGTGTGCAGCACGGCACCGCCGGACCCGTGCTCCACCGTCATCCCCAACACCGGTCCAGCGAAGGGCAGTCCGAGCAGTTCGGCGACCATCGCGCCGACCGCTGCGGTGTTGCCGTCCACCGAGGCACGGCCGACCGTGACGAGGTCGACGGCGCCCAGACCGCGGACGGTGCTCGCCAGGACCTTGGCCGTGGCCAGGCAGTCGGCGCCGGCCAGCGCCGGGTCGCTCACGTGCACGGCGTCGTCCACGCCGCAGGCCATGGCCTCGCGCAGCACGGCCGCCGCGGACGGCGGTCCCATGGTGACGGCCGTGGACCGCCCCCGTGGACCGCTCAGCGCGACCGCCTGGGCCACCGCCCGCCGGCACCAGGGGTTCATCTCGGTGTCCAGGCCCTCGCGCCGCAGCCGTCCGTCCGTGGTCAGGGTGCCGAAGTCGTCGCCTCGGGGCACCTGTTTGACCAGTGCGACCGTACGCAGTCCGGATCCCGGGGGGCCGTCCGGCGAGGCGGTCATGAGACGCCCGATCCGACGAGCAGGCCGACCCCGTAGGTCACCGCGGCGGACAGGCCGCCCAGCAGCAGTTGGCGGGAGGAGCCGAACCAGGCAGGTGTGGCGGTGAGCCGGGAGATCACGCCGCCGGCCGCGACGAGGGCGAGGGCGCTGAGCGCCAGGGCGAGGACCACGCTGCTCGCCCCCAGGAAGAACGGGAGGAGCGGGACGAGGGCGCCGAACGCGAAGGCGACGAACGACGATGCGGCGGCCGTCCACGGTGAGGGCAGGTCGTCGGGGTCGACGCCGAGTTCCTCCCGCACGTGCACCCGCCAGGCGATGTCCGGCTGGGCGCTCAGCTCCCGCGCGACCTCGTCGGCCAGCTCGGGCCGCAGGCCCTTCGCCCGGTAGATCAGCGCCAGTTCGCGCTCCTCCTCCTCGGCGTTGACCGACAACTCCCGGCGTTCGGTGCTGATCTCGGCATGCGTCAGCTCGTTCTGCGAGGACACCGAGGTGTATTCGCCGGTCGCCATCGAGCAGGACCCGGCGACCAGCCCGGCGAGCCCGGTGAGGATCACGGCGTGCGGGGAGGCGCCGCCGCCGACCACCCCGGCGACCAGCGAGAAGTTCGAGACCAGCCCGTCCATCACGCCGAACGTGGCGGGACGCAGCCAGCCGCCGGTGACATCGCGGTGCTGGTGGTGCAGTTCAGGAGGAGGGGCTCCCGTGAGTGTCGACATGACTGTGCCCGATCGTCGGGCCCGGCCCGCGGGGGACCGCGGACGGGCGGGAGATGTGGTGACGCTGGACGGCGGAGCGGAGGACCGCTCGACCCGCACGGCCCGGATCGGCCGCGCACCGGTCGGCGTGCGGCGGGCCGTGCGGCGCGGACCGCGGGCCCGGGGCGGCCACGGCAGCGACTGTAGCGTAGCCTACAGAATCTGTCGATGAGTGTAGTGTGACCCACAAGAATCGAGGGCACGACAGGTCGCGCCGCGAGCGCGGCGGGGAGAGGTGGCTGGTGGCAACCGACGGGCCCGTGCACGGTCGTGACAGTTTCGGCACCCGGTCCGCACTGCGGGTGGGGGGTGAGACCTACCGGATCCACCGCGTCGGTGACCTGGCCCCGCCCGGCCTTCCGCACTGCCTGCGCGTGCTGTTGGAGAACCTGCTGCGCCACGGGGACGGCCGGCAGGGGCACGCCGGACAGGTGCGGGCGCTCCTGGACTGGGGCTCGCCCGCGTCGTTCGCCACCGCGGTGGACGTCCGTCCCAGCCGGGTGTTCCTGCACGACACGAACGGTGTCCCGGCGCTCGCCGACCTGGCCGCGATGCGCGACGCGGCCGCGGCCCTGGGGCGCGACCCCGGTGTCGTGAACCCGTCCGTCCCCGCCGAACTCGTCGTGGACCACTCGGTGATCGCGGACTTCCACGCCCGACCGGACGCGCTGGCCCGCAACGTGGAGCTGGAGTACGCGCGCAACAGCGAGCGGTACCGCTTCCTGCGCTGGGGGCAGTCGGCGTTCGACCGGTTCGCCGTGGTCCCGCCCGGCCGGGGCATCATGCATCAGCTGAACATCGAGCGCCTGGCCCGGGTGGTCACGGCCGAGGACGGCTGGGCGTTCCCCGACCTGTGCCTCGGCACGGACTCGCACACCACGATGGTGAACGGGCTGGGCGTGCTGGGCTGGGGCATCGGCGGCATCGAGGCGGAGGCGGCGCTGCTCGGGCAGTCCGTCTCCATGCCGGTGCCCGAGGTGGTCGGGCTGCGCCTGACCGGCCGGCTGGCCGACGGGGCCACCGCCACCGACCTGGTGCTGACCATCACCGAACTCCTGCGCCGCCACAAGGTGGTGGGGAAGTTCGTGGAGGTGCACGGACCGGCCGTGGCCGGCATGCCCGTCGCCGACCGGGCCACGATCGCCAACATGAGCCCGGAGTTCGGCGCCACCTGCGCGTACTTCCCGGTCGACGACGAGGTGTTGCGCTACCTGCGGTTCACCGGCCGGCCCGAGGCGCACGTGGCGCTGGTCGAGGCGTACGCCAAGGAGCAGGGGCTGTGGCACGAGCCGGCGAGCCCGTCGCGCTACAGCGCGACGGTCGAGCTCGATCTCGGCGGCGTCGTCCCGTCGCTGGCCGGCCCGCGCCGCCCGCAGGACCGGGTGCCGCTCGACCGGGCGCGCGCCTCGTTCCGGTCGGCGGTCGCCGCTCTGCCGGAATCCGGCGGCGGCCCCGCGGCGGTGACCGTCGACGGCACGGAACACCCCCTCGGCCACGGCAGCGTGGTCATCGCCGCCCTCACCTCCTGCACCAACACCGCCAACCCGTCGGTGATGGTGGCGGCGGCGCTGCTGGCGAAGAACGCGGTGGACCGCGGCCTGCGGTCCGCGCCGTGGGTCAAGACCAGCCTGTCGCTCGGCTCCCGCGTCGTCACCGACTACTTCGACGCGGCCGGACTGACCCCGTATCTGGAGGAGTTGGGCTTCCACCTGACCGGATACGGCTGCATGACCTGCATCGGGGCGTCGGGCCCGCTGGTGCCCGGGGTGTCCGAGGCGATCGCCGCCCACGGCCTCGGCACCGCGGCCGTCCTGTCCGGCAACCGCAACTTCGACGGCCGCATCAACCCCGACGTGCGGATGAACTACCTCGCCTCGCCCCCGCTGGTGGTCGCCTACGCGCTCGCCGGGACCATGGACGTCGACCTGACCACGGAGCCGCTCGGGTACGACCCGGCCGGCCGCCCCGTGACGCTGGCCGACATCTGGCCGAGCAGCCGGGAGGTCCAGCAGGTCCTCGACGCGACGCTGGACGCCGGGATGTACACCCGTGCCTACGCCGACGTCTTCGCCGGCGACCGCAGATGGCGGGCGGTGGCCGCGCCGGTGGGCGCCACGTTCGCCTGGCAGGAGGAGTCGACCTACCTGCGCCGGCCGCCCTACCTGGACGGGCTGGCACCCGCGCCCGCTCCGGTCGCGGACATCACCGGCGCCCGGGTGCTGCTCAAGCTCGGGGACTCCGTCACCACCGACCACATCTCCCCCGCCGGCGCCATCCCGCCCGGCAGCCCGGCGGGGCGCTATCTGGCCGGGCTCGACGTGGCCCGCGCGGACGTCAACACCTACGCCTCCCGGCGCGGGAACCACGAGGTGATGGCCCGCGGTGCCTTCGCCAACATCCGGCTGCGCAACGAGCTGGCCGGCGGCCGGGAAGGCGGCTGGACCCGCGACTTCACCGCCGGCGGGGAACTGCGCACCGTCTACGACGCCGCGCAGGCGTACCGCGCCGCCGGCATCCCGCAACTCGTCCTGGCGGGCGCCGAGTACGGGACCGGCTCCTCGCGCGACTGGGCCGCCAAGGGCCCGGCCCTGCTCGGCGTGCGGGCCGTGCTGGCCCGCTCCTTCGAGCGCATCCACCGCGCCAACCTGGTGGGGATGGGCGTGCTCCCGCTGGAGTTCGCCGACGGCGAGTCCGCGGACTCCCTGGGGCTGACCGGCACCGAGACCTACGACGTGCTCGGGCTGGCCGGGCTGGAGGACGACGGCCACCCCGGGACGGTCACCGTGCGCGCCGGCGAGCGGGAGTTCACCGCCCGGGTGCGCCTGGACACCCCGCGCGAGCGGCTGTACTACCTGCACGGCGGGATCATGCGCTACGTCCTGCGGGACATCCTGGAGCGGACGGGAGAGGGCGCGGATGGCGTCGTGGCGTGATGTGCCGCTCGTCGGCGGCCCGGTGGAGATCCGCGGCGCGCTGGACCTGGAGCGGCGCGGACCGGGGGTGCTGCCACGCCGGCTGCCCGCCTGGACCCGGGCCCAGTACCCGGACGCGTTCATGGACTTCGTCGCGTCGATGCCTTCCGGCGTACGGCTGGTGCTGCGCACCGACGCCACCACGGTGGAACTCGAACTGCTCACCACCGTGCGGCACTTCGACGGCTCACCGGAGCCCGGCCCGGCCGGCGTCGTCGAACTGCTGGTGGACGGGGTGCCGTTCGCCCGCGCGAAGGCCCCGCGCGGGGACGTCCTGCGGCTCGCCCACTCCCGGGCCGAGGGGCGGCTGCTGCCGGGCAGCGCGGGCTCGGTCCGGTTCACCGGCCTGCCCGGCGACATGAAGGAAGTGGCGCTGTGGCTCCCCCCGCAGACCCCGTGCGAGCTGCGCGCCCTGCGGGCCGACGGAGCAGTCGAGCCGCCGGCACCCGCACGGGGACGGCTGTGGGTCCACCACGGCAGTTCGATCAGCCACTGCACGCAGGCCGACGCGCCGACCGGCACCTGGCCGGTGGTGGCGGCGGCGCGTGCGGGTGTGGAGGTGGTCAACCTCGGCATGGCCGGCAACTGCCATCTCGACCCGTACGTGGCGCGGACGATCCGGGACACCGCTGCGGATCTGATCAGCCTGGAGCTGGGTGCCAACCCGGTGGCCAGGTCCACTTTCACGCCCCGCACGTTCGGCCCGGCCGTGCACGGCTTCCTCGACACCGTGCGCGACGGCCACCCGGACACCCCGCTCCTGGTGGTCTCGCCGGTGTACAGCCGGGCGCTGGAGGCGGAGGGCGGCCCGGGCGCCGGGCGCGACGGCCCGCAGGCCGGCGGCCCCGGCGACCCCGGGGAGCGCGCGCAGGGCGACCTGACGATGGCGTTCGTCCGTGACGCGCTGTCCTCGATCGTCCGGGACCGCGCCAGGACCGATCCGGCGCTGCACCACCTGGACGGGCGCGGGCTGTTCGGCCAGGGGGACGCCGCCGACCAGCCCGACGGAGTGCATCCCAACGCCGCCGGCTACCGCCGCATGGGCCACCGCTTCGCGGCGGCCGTCCTCGGGCCCGGCGGCGTCCTCGGGCCCGAGGGAGGGCACGTCAGCCGGACAGGGTGATGCCGCCGCGGTCGCCGTCCGACAGGTGCGCGAACGTCTCGCCGGTGGCGCAGATCGTGCGCGTGACGTGCAGGCCGCCGTACACCCAGAAGATCCGCATGGCGGTGTCGCCGCTGTTCACGAAGCGGTGCGGGACGCCCGCGGGCACCCAGGTGCTGGTACCGGGTTCGATGGCGAAGGTCTCCTCCCCCATCGTCACGGTCGCCCGGCCTTCGAGGAGCAGCACGCTCTCCTCGACGTTGTGCGTGTGCAGCGGGAGGCCGGTCCCCACCGCGAAGGCGGTGATGCCGGTGGTCAGGGTGGCGGACCGGCAGTTCCACACGCCCACGTGGGGCAGGGTCCGCACACCGTTCCCGCGGTCGAAGGGGGTGACGGACCCGGGGCGGACGAGCAGGTTGGGCGGGGTCGGTTCGGCGTTCGCAGCGTCCTCGATTCGGTGAGGGTCGGCAGGAGGTTCGTGGGGACGTCCGGGGGCGGTGACCGCCCGCGGCGCGGCCCGGCGCGCCACGGGCAGAGTGCGCGCCGGGCCCGTACGCGCGGCCGTCAGGAGCCGAG
>WRCZ01000085.1 GCA_009783685.1 Actinomycetes bacterium | reverse complement strand
CTGGAGGCGGCGTCCGGGACGTGGTGCACGGCGTCGGCGTCGGTGCGGTGCCCGGAGCGGCGGGAGTTCCAGACCCGCACCTCCGCGCCGGGTCCGTCGCCGACGTTCTCCAGCCGGCCCGCGTCGCCGATCACCGTGTAGTTGCGCCAGTAGTCGGGCGTAAAGTGGCACTGCTGGTACGCGGCCAGAACGCCGTTGTCCAGGCGCATGTTGACCAGCGAGACGTCCTCGATGTCGATCACCGGGTTCAGGTCGCGCTGGGTGGCCGGCGGCCAGTGGCCGTCTTTGGTGTACCAGTCGTCGGACTTGGGCTTGCCGGGCGCGCGGCGCGGCAGGTCGCCGTAGACCATGAGGTCGCCCATGGCCTGGACCCGGTCGGTCCAGCCGCCGGCCAGCCAGTGCAGCACGTCGATGTCGTGGGCGGCCTTCTGGAGCAGCAGCCCCGTGGTGTGGTCGCGCTCGGCGTGCCAGTCCTTGAAGTAGAAGTCGCCGCCGTAGCCGACGAAGTGCCGCACCCACACCGTCTTGACCGCGCCGATGTCGCCGCGGGCGATGATGTCGCGCATCAGCCGGATGACGGGCATGTGCCGCATGTTGTGGCCGACGTACAGGCGACTGCCGGTCTCGCGGGCGGTGCGCAGGATCTCGTCGCAGCGCTCGATGGTGACGTCGAGCGGCTTCTCGACGAAGACCGCCTTGCCGGCCTTCAGGGCCGCGCAGGCGAGGTCGGCGTGGGTGTCGTCGGGGGTGAGCACGAACACGGCGTCGACCTCGGGGTCCTCCACCACCTTGCGGTGGTCCGGGGTGGTCGCCGCGCCCGGGAACGCCGCGGCTGCCTGCTTCCGGCTCCCCTTGTCGGGATCGGCGACGGCGGTGACGCGGGCGCCGTCCCCCGGCCGGTGCGCTCTGCGGGCGAGCGGGCCCCGCATGCCGTAGCCGAGGACGCCGAGACGGAGGTCGGTCATGGTGGCTGTTCCTTTGCTGTACGAGGTCGTTGTCCGTGGGTGCCGTACGAAGGTGCTGACGAGGTGCCGGTCGCTGTACGAGGAGCCTAGGCGGCGTCGCCTTCCCGCCGGACGGTGGCTCATTCACCGCGCGGGCGCGGTGGCGGCAAAGGCGGGGCGGGCGGCACCGGAGAGGGCCTAGGGTCGGCGCATGCGCCTGTACCTGTCGTCCTTCCGGCTCGGCGACCGCCCCGAGCGCCTGCTGGAGCTGCTGCCCGGCGGCCGCACGGAGCAGCCGGTCGCGGTGGTCGGCAACGCCCTGGACGCCGAGGGCGGCGAGGCCCGGGCGGCGGGCATGGAGCGCGAGACGGCTGCGCTGCGCGCGCTGGGCCTGGAGCCGGTGGAGGTGGATCTGCGGGAGCACGCCGGCGGCGGCCCGCAGGAGATGTCCGCGGTGCTGGCCGGCTACCCGCTGGTCTGGCTGCGGGGCGGCAACGTCTTCATGCTCCGGCAGGCGATGGCGCACAGCGGCGCGGACACCGCATTCCGCACGCTGCTGGAACGCGACGCCCTGGTCTATGCCGGGTACAGCGCGGGAGCGTGCGTGCTGGCGCCGTCGCTGCGCGGTCTGGAGCACTGCGACGACGCCTCGGCGGTGGCCCGCGTCTACGGCGAGGAGCCCGTGTGGGACGGACTCGGCGTCATCGACCGGGCGTTCGTCCCGCACATCGACTCGCCGGGCCACCCCGAGACGGTGCTGCTGGGCGAGGTCTCGGCCGCCTACCGCGCGGCGGGCACCCCGCACCACCGGATGCGTGACGGCCGGGTCCTGGTCGTCGACGGCCCGCGGCAGCAGCTGATCTGACGCTCCGTCACATCTTGTGCCCACCGCCATGTCCGCGCCGATCCCCGCACTCCTCGGGGAACGGGCCCAAAGGAGCGCGGGGATCGGCGGCGGGTCACGACCGGCGGTGAGGCGTCAGGGGCTCACGCGGTCGGACGGTGAGGGATCCGGAACTCGGCAGCCCCGTGCTCAGCGGTACAGGCGGAGGTCCGCCAGGCTCCACCAGTTCCCGGCCGTGCCGGTCTGGGTGACCCGCAGGTAGCGGGCGCGGGTCGGCGGCAGATCGACGGTGGTCAGCTGGCCGGTGCCGGTGCCGGACGCGGCGGTCCGCCAGTGCGTGCCGTCGTCGCTGACCGACAGCTGCCAACCGCGGGCGTAGTCGCCGAGGTTGTCACCGCTGTCGATGGCCACCTGGCGGAACGAGGTGGCGCGACCCAGGTCCAGCTGGACGTACTGGCCGGGCGTCTGCGCGGCGCCGCTGGTCCACCGGGTGGTGCCGTCGTCGTCGGCCGCCAGCTGCGGGGACCCCTGCCCGGCCGGGGATGCGGTGGCCGTGGCACCGGTCAGCGGGATCTGGTGCGGCGTGCCCGCGAGCGCGCCGGACTTGGGCCAGGTGAAGGTGGCGAGCGCCCCGCCCGGCAGGGTGTACGTGAAGCTCTGCCCGCCGACGGCGACCGCGAAGGACCGCGGGTCGTCGTTCTCGTTGTGGACCACGAGCGCGGTGGAGCCGTCGGGGTTGGTGAAGGCCACGTCGGTGATCTGGCCGTTCCAGCCGGTGGTGCCGTAGTTGGTGCTGGCGATCCGGACGGCGCCGGGCTTCACGAACTTCGACAGGTGCCCGATGGTGTAGTACTCGGCGTTGGTGGTCACGGTGTGGTCGGGCGCGACCGTGAGGAACGCCGAGCAGGTGTCGCAGCCGCCGTTGTGCGGGCCGCCCTGCGGGTCGAGGGCGAGGTTCCAGTCGGCCACGGACTTCGCCCAGTTGCGGGTGGTGCCGACCGTGATGGTGCGGGCGTGCCAGGTCAGGGTGCCGCGGAAGATCTGCGGGGGCGTGTCCGTCGCGCCGTGCGAGCCGGAGCACTCGGTGAACCAGATGCCCTTGTCGGGGTGCGCGTCGTGCAACGCGGTCTGCGCGCTGGGGTCGCCGGAGTAGCAGTGGTACGCGGTGCCCGCGATCCACTGGGCGGCCGGGCCGTCCAGCACCTGGTACGGGTAGTCGGTCTGCGGGTCCTCGCCGAGCTGCTGGGCGGTCTTGATGTCGTCGGGGTGCGTGGTCCAGTTGTGGTCGTAGGCCAGGATCCTGGTGTGCGGGCTGGCCTTGTGCAGCAGCGGGCCGAGCGCCTCGATGACCGCGGTCTCCTGCTGGACCGGCAGGTCGGTGCCGGGGTACGCGTTCGGCTTGCGGTTCTGCGGCTCGTTCTGGACCGTCAGGTAGTCGACGGGCACGCCGGCCGCGGCGTAGGCCTGGACGAACTTCACCAGGTAGCGCGCGTACGCCTGGTAGATCTTCGGGTCGTCCTTGAGGTGGCCGCCGACGAGCGAGTCGCTGTCCTTCATCCAGGCCGGCGGGCTCCACGGCGTGGCCATCACGGTCAGCTGCGGGTTGAGCCGCTCGGCCTGGCGCAGCAGCGGCAGGATCTGCTGCTCGTCGTGCGCGATGCTGAAGTGCTCGAGCCCGAAGTCGGTCTGCCCCGCGGGCATGTCGTCGTAGGTGTAGTGGGTGGGCGACGCGGTGAAGTCCGACGAGCCGACGGGCTGGCGCAGGAAGCTGACGCCGATGCCCTGCCGGGGGTCGAACAGCTGCCGCATGGCGGCGTCCCGGTCGGCGGCCGGCAGCGAACCGAGCACCGCGGCCGAGGAGTCGGTGAGCGCGCCGCCGAAGCCGTCGATGCTCTGGTAGCGCTGCCCGGGGTCGACGGTGATCGTCGTGAGGTCGGAGGCGCCCGGGTGGAAGGCGACCGGGGCCTGCTGCTGCAGATGTTCGGTGCCGTCGGCGGTGGTGACCCACACCGAGGCGGTCGGGGCCTGCTGGGGGTGGTCGGCGGCCGGAGTCTGCGCGACGGTCCGGGCGGCCGGCACACAGGTGAGGCCGAGGGCCGCGGCGGTGACCGCCGCTGCCGCGAGTGCGCGTCTCCTCATGCTTCTCCTCGCTGGGTCCAGTTGTTCTGAAACAACCTGTAACGTTTTCTGCAACCCCACTGCGGGAGACAGACAAGCCTCCCCCGGGCGGCCTGTCAACAGCGGTGGCCGGATCCCGAGGAGAATCGATGCCGCCACCCGCGCGGGCCGCTACCCTGGGACGATGAAACGAAGGGCTGTAACAGGTGGCTAGGCAGCAGGGCGGCGGCCGGGCCACCGTCCGGGCCATCGCGGCCGAGGCCGGCGTGTCGATCGCCACCGTGTCGCGCGTGATGAACGGCCACGCCCATGTCGCGCCGGACACCCAGGAACTGGTGCGCAAGGCGGTGGCCCGCCTCGGCGCGCCCGCCCCCGCCCGGCGCGGCAGCGCGAACGGCGCGATCTACGTGCGCTGCCCCTACGTGCTGACCGACTACTTCGGAGTGATCGTCTCCTCGATCGCGGAGACCCTCGACCTGCACGGCCGGCGGCTGGTGCTCAGCGCGGGTGACGCGGCGCGGGACCTCCAGGTGCTGCCGGGCCTGCCCCACGACGCCGGTATCGCGGGCGCCGTGCTGATCGTCCCGCCGGAGCCGGAACGGGAGTTGGAGGCGCTGCGGGCGCAGGACTTCCCGTTCGTGGTGGTCGATCCGCGCACCCCGCTCCCCCGCGACATCGCCTCGGTGTCGGCGGCGAACCTGACCGCCGCGCGCAGCGTCACCGCGCACCTGGTCGAACTGGGGCACCGCAGGATCGGCGTGATCGGCGGCCCCGGCGACTGGCTCGCCAGCCGGTCACGGCTGGCCGGGCACACCTCGGCGCTCGCCGACGTCGGGGTGCTGCCCTCCCCCGAACTGCTGCGCAGCATCGAGCCCACGGCCGACTGGGGGTACGACGCCGCCTGCGAACTGCTGGACCTCCCCCAACGGCCCACCGCCCTGGTCGCGTTCAACGACAAGGCGGCGGTCGGCGCGCTGCGCGCCGCCTACGAGCGCGGGCTGCGGGTGCCCGAGGACCTGTCGATCACCGGCTTCGACGACATCGACCTCAGCCGCAGCACCGTGCCGCGCCTGACGACGGTCCGCCAGCCCCTGGAGGAGATGGGCCGGATGGCGGTCTCGCTGCTGATGCGGCTGCTCGACCGGCACACCGTGGACACCCTGCACGTCGAACTGGCCACCCACCTCGTCCTGCGCGGTTCGACCGGCCCGGCCCCCGCACCACCGGACTGACGCCCATCGGCCCCCGCTCCGGCGGGGACGGCGGGGCCCCGGCCACGGAAAGTCCGTGACCGGGGCCCCTGGGTCAGGCGCCGCGGGACGTGGTGGCGGGCGCTAGTTGCGGTAGCGGAAGACGATGCGGCCGCGGGTCAGGTCGTACGGCGGGAGCTCCACCAGCACCCGGTCCTCCAGGTAGATCTTGATGAAGTGCTTGCGCATCTTCCCGCTGATGTGCGCGAGGACCTGGTGGCCGTTCTCGAGCTCCACGGTGAACATGGCGCTGCGCAGGCACTCCACGACCCGGCCCTCGACCTCGATGACGTTCTTCTGCCTGGTCATCGCACCAGCTCCAGGTTGCCGCCCACCGGCCGGGCGCCGATGCCCTCGAACAGCGCCGAGGCTGCCCGGTTGGACTCCTGGACCTCGGTCCAGGCCGCGTCGTACCCGGAGCGGTGGAGCGTCCCCAGCGCGTGCGCGAGCAGCGCCCGGGCGATGCCGCGGCGCTGCTCGCCGGCCCGGACCGCGACCAGCCCGACGCGCGGCCGGATCACCCTCACCACCCGGACCAGTCCCAGGTAGCGGTCGGGCGCCGCGGCCACCGCGTACTTCGACGGGTCGACGACGGTGTCGCCGGCGGGGCGGGGAATCACTTCCGCGGGCATCGACTGCCACCACCCGACGGCCGCCTCGACCTCGTCACGGATCGCGCGGTCCACCGCCCGCAGCAGCGTCTCGTCCACCTGGCCTGCGGGCACGATCGTCACGCCCGCGGGCGGCTGGACGCCGTCGAGCCCGGTGACCCGCGGGTCGGTCGGTACGGCGTACTCGCACTCGCGGCGCCGGACCGTGAAACCGGCCCGCCGCCACGCGGCCGTCAGCTCGACGTCGGCCTCGTCGACCACCGTGTACAGCGGCGCCGGCAGTTCCGCCAGCATCGCCTCGGCGAGCCGGTCGAAGGCGGCGTCGTGCCAGGCGTCGATGCCGACGAACAGGCGTCCGTCGGGCCGGTGTTCCGCGTACCCGCAGCCGGCCACCAGATCGTCGTCCAGTGCGTGCCATTGCCGGTCCGCGACGCGCGTGATCGTCATCGCGTTCTCGCCCGGACCTGATGTGAAAGGCTTCTTGTCCATCGGCGTCTCCCTCCAGGAGTGCCTCGATCTCAGGCGCTCCTGGCGACACCGAACGTCAGCCGCAGGACCGTGGCGGGGTGAGGGAGCACCCATGGATAACTGTGTTCACGGGTCTCACCTCCTACGACGACTTCTCGGTCCGCCACGAACGTAGCCCCGGCGCACGCCCTCGCTCAAGTTCTTTTCCGCGAAGGCGCGCGCCAGGGCACGGGGAGCGGTCCGAAGCCGTGGACCGCGGCCGGCTCCGCGCTCCCTACTCCAGCGTCCGGATCACCCGGGCCGGGTTGCCGACGGCGAGGACGCCGGGCGGCAGGTCCTTCGTGACCACCGAGCCGGCGCCCACGACCGTGCCGGCCCCGATGGTGACGCCGGGGCAGACGATGACGCCGCCGCCGAGCCACACGTTGTCGCCGATCGTGATGGGCAGCGCCTTCTCCCAGCCCGCGCGGCGCCGTTCCGCGTCCAGTTCGTGGGTGGGCGTGAGCAGTTGGACGTTCGGGCCGATCTGGACGTCCTCGCCCACCGTGATCGGCGCGGCGTCCAGGAAGACGGCGCCGAAGTTGACGAACGTCCCCGCGCCGATGCGGATGTACTCGCCGTAGTCGCACTGGAACGGCGGCCGGATGTTCACCCGTTCACCGACCTCGCCGAGCAACTCCTTCAGCAGCGCGGGCCGTTCGGCGCGGTCCGTGCTCGTGTTGTAGGCCAGGCACAGCCGTTCGCGCCGCACGGTCGCGGCGCCCAGTTCCTCGTCGTCGGCGATGTACCACTCGCCGGCCAGCATCCGGTCCTTGTTCTCACCCATCCCCCCAGTGTGCGGCCTAGGGCCGCGGTTCCGCGGTGCCGATCTCGATCTCCACGTGCTGCGGGTAGAAGGCGACATGCCCGGCGATCACGTCGACGGCGTCGTACGGCTTCTCGTAGCTCCACACCGCGTCGGCGACCTCCCCGCCGGGTCCGGCGAGCGCGAAGTACGAGGCGTCGCCCTTGTACGGGCAGTAGGTGAGGGTGTCGGTGGGCCGCAGGGCGCCCTCGGCGACGTCGGCCCGCGGGATGTACTGGACGGCCGGGTAGTCGGCCTCGCGCAGGGTGAGGGCGGCGGCGGTGTCGGCGACCACCTGCCCGCCGGCGCGGACGACCACGCGCGCGCCGGTCGGCTCGACGGTGATGGGGTGGTCGGGACCGGGTGTCAGGACGGGACGTGCGGTGCGATCCATGAGTGCTCTCCCTGGAGTGGGCGGTCGTGGCACATCGGCGGCGGCCCGGGCCCGGACGCCGCTCTTACGTGCAGCGCACGGGCCCGGCCCGCCATTCCCGCCGGCGCGGTGCCGGCCGGCACCGGGTGGTTCACCTGCCCGCGCCGAGTCCTGAAAGACGGCGCTGCACCGCCAGCAGGTACTCCTTGCGGTTGAGCGGGTCGTGGTCGGTGCGGGACCGCTGCGGCACCGGTCCCCGCACCTCCTGGTAGTGGTCGAACGCCGTCTCCAGCACACCCTCGCCGCTGGTGAGGGTCGGCAGCTGCTGCTCCAGGTCGTGCACCCGGGCGGCGGGGACGGCGCCTTCGATGACGTAACCGTCGCCCTGCAGGACCGGGCCGCGCGGTACGGCCCGCAGCCGGGTGAGCACCGGCAGCACCGTGCCGAGCTGGGCGGCGGGGATGTCCAGCCGGAACCGGTGCATCGGCTCGTGGACCCGGGTGCCGGCCCGGCGCAGCGCGGTCATCAGCACCAGCGGGGTGAGGTTCCGGAAGTCCCCGGAGGTGCTGGACATGCTCTTGTCGAACACGGCGTGGGCGTGGCTCTGCCGGGCGTTGTAGCCGGAGTGGGTCATGGTCACCACGCAGTCGGTGACCTGCCAGCCGTGCAGGCCCTGCTTCAGCGTCTCCTCGACGGTCTCCTCGACCGCCTTGAAGAAGGCGTACGGCAGGGAGCCCAGCTCGACCTCGCGCCGGAACTCCACGCCGCTGCCCACGGGCGCGGGCTCCACCCGCAGGCCGATCGTGGCGAGGAACGGGTTGCCGTCCTTCTCCTTGACCTCGAACGCGGCGCCGGTACCGGCCGGCCGCTCGATGTGCAGGGTGGTGGTGCCCTGGAAGACCGCCTCCACCCCGAACTCGTCGGCCAGCGTGGCCTGGATGACCTCCTTCTGGACCTCGCCGTACAGCGACACCGCGATCTCCTGGCGGACCTCGTCGCGCCGCAGGTCGATCAGCGGGTCCTGCTCGGCGAGCAGGGTGAGCGCGGTGTGCAGGGCACCGCGGTCGGCGGGCCTGCGGGCGGCGACCACGGTCTCCAGGGTCGGCGGCGCGAACTGGTGCTCGCGGCGCGCACCGTCCGGCGGGGTGCCGAGCGTGTCGCCGATGCGCACGTCGCCCAGGCCCCACAGCCGGGCGATCCGCCCGGCGGTGACGGACTCGGCCCGCACCTCGGTACCGCGGTCGAACACGCCGATCGCGGTCACCTTGCCCTCGCCGGCCGGCCGGCCCGCGCGCAGCACCGGCAGCCGGTCGCGGGTCCGCACGGTGCCCGACGCCACCCGCACATAGGTGATCCGCTCCCCCGCCGGGCCGCGCTCCACCTTGAAGACGCTGCCCGAGGGCGGTCCCTCCGGGTCGCCGCCGGGTGCGGGCAGCAGCTCCTGCAGGCCGGCGACCAGCGCGTCCACCCCCGCCCCGGTGACCGCCGACCCCGCGTAGACCGGGTGCACCAGGCCGCGCGTGCTCTGGCCGGCGAGCGCGGCGCAAAGCCGGTCGCCGCTCAGGGCCGCCTCGTCGTCGACCCAGGCGGTGAGCAGCGCGTCGTCGTGCTCGGCGAGCGTCTCCAGCAGTCCCGCCCGGAAGGCGGGGTCGCCGGTGGACCGCGGGACGGTGGCGGCGCCGCGGGTGCCCTGGTGCGACGCGGTGACCATCGGGACGACGTCGGGGGTGAGCCGCGTGCGGATCTGGTCCAGGGTGCGGTCGAGGTCGGCGCCGCGCCGGTCGAGCTTGTTGACGAAGAGCAGGGTGGGGATGCGCAGCCGGCGCAGGGTCCGCATCAGGATCCGGGTCTGGGGCTGCACGCCCTCGACGGCGGACACGACCAGCACGGCGCCGTCGAGCACGCCGAGCACCCGTTCCACCTCGGCGATGAAGTCGGGGTGGCCGGGCGTGTCGATGAGGTTGACGGTGCGCCCGCCGACGGTGAAGGAGACCACCGCGGACTTGATGGTGATGCCGCGCTGCCGCTCCAGGGCGAGCGAGTCGGTCGTGGTGCTGCCGTCGTCGACGCTGCCGATCTCGTCGATGACGCCCGCGGTGTACAGCAGGCGTTCGGTCAGGCTGGTCTTACCGGCGTCGACATGGGCGAGGATGCCGAGGTTGAGCGATTGCACGAAGTGTCATGTCCTCGAGATAGGGGGTCATTCCTGTCCGGGTGTTCATGACTGTTCCGCGCATGATCAGCGCTCCTCGGTCGGCTGCGGGGGTCCGTCCGACTACAGCAGAGGGGCGGCGGCGCGGCAACGCGTTTTCCGCGCGCCCCGCCGCCGCCCGTGCCGTCTCCGTCGTCCGCGGGGTCTCCGGGGCCTCAGCCGCGGGAGACCTTGCGGTTGGCCCGCAGCCACTCCTTGTTCATCGAGGCGATCGACGTCAGCGGGATGCCCTTGGGGCAGGCGGTGGCGCACTCGCCGGTGAGGGTGCAGCCGCCGAAGCCCTCGGCGTCCATCTGGCCGACCATGTCCAGCACCCGCGTCTCGCGCTCGGGTGCGCCCTGCGGCAGCACGTTGAGGTGGTTGATCTTGGCCGACGTGAAGAGCATGGCCGAGCCGTTGGGGCAGGCGGCCACGCAGGCGCCGCAGCCGATGCACTCCGCGTGCTCGAACGCCAGGTCCGCGGCGGCCTTGGGGACCGGGGTGGCGTGCGCCTCGGGGGCCGCGCCGGTCGGCACGCTGACGTAGCCGCCGGCCTGGATGATCCGGTCGAACGCGGAGCGGTCCACCACCAGGTCGCGGACGACCGGGAACGCGGCGGCCCGCCACGGCTCGACGTCGATGGTGTCGCCGTCCCGGAAGGACCGCATGTGCAGCTGGCAGGCGGTGGTGCGTTCGGGGCCGTGGGCGTCGCCGTTGATGACCAGGCTGCACGCGCCGCAGATGCCCTCGCGGCAGTCGTGGTCGAAGGCGACCGGGTCCTCGCCCTCCAGGGTGAGCCGCTCGTTGAGCGTGTCGAGCATTTCGAGGAAGGACATGTCGGGCGTGACGCCGTCCACCTCGTACTCCTTCATGGCGCCGGGCGCCCGGGTGTCCTTCCGGCGCCAGACGCGCAGGGTGAGCCTCATGCGTAGCTCCGCTGGGTGGGGTGGACGTACTCGAAGACCAGGTCTTCCTTGTGCAGCACCGGCGCGGTGCCGGTGCCGGTGAACTCCCAGGCGGCGGCGTAGGAGAACTCCTCGTCGTCGCGGGCGGCCTCGCCCTCGGGGGTCTGCGACTCCTCGCGGAAGTGCCCGCCGCAGGACTCGGCGCGGTGCAGCGCGTCCAGGCACATCAGCTCGGCGAGTTCGAGGTAGTCCACGACGCGGTTGGCGCGCTCCAGGGACTGGTTGAACTCGGCCTCGGTGCCCGGCACCTTGATGCGCCGCCAGAACTCCTCGCGGATCTGCGGGATGCGGTCGAGCGCCTTGCGCAGGCCCTCCTCGGTCCTGGCCATGCCGCAGTACTCCCACATGAGTTCGCCGAGCTCGCGGTGGAAGGAGTCGGCGGTGCGGTCACCGTCGACGGTCACCAGGCGGTGCAGCCGGTCCCGGGTCTCGGCGACGGCCGCGGCGACCGCCGGGTGGCCGGTGTCGACCGGGTCCTGGCCGGGGTGGCGGGCCAGGTAGTCGTTGATGGTGGCGGGCAGCACGAAGTAGCCGTCGGCCAGGCCCTGCATGAGGGCGGAGGCGCCCAGCCGGTTCGCGCCGTGGTCGGAGAAGTTGGCCTCGCCGATCGCGAACAGGCCCGGCACGGTGGTCTGCAGGTCGTAGTCCACCCACAGGCCGCCCATCGTGTAGTGCACGGCCGGGTAGATCCGCATCGGCACCTGGTACGGGTCCTCCGCGGTGATCCGCTGGTACATCTCGAAGAGGTTGCCGTACTTCTCCTCGACGGCCTTGCGGCCCATGCGGGCGATGGCGCCGGCGAAGTCGAGGTAGACGCCCTGCCCGCCGGGGCCGACGCCGCGGCCCTCGTCGCACACGTTCTTCGCGGCGCGGGAGGCGATGTCGCGCGGCACCAGGTTGCCGAACGACGGGTAGATCCGCTCCAGGTAGTAGTCCCGCTCGGCCTCGGGGATGTCGCCGGGGGCGCGGGTGTCGCCCTTGGCCCTGGGCACCCAGATCCGGCCGTCGTTGCGCAGCGACTCGCTCATCAGCGTGAGCTTGGACTGGTGGTCGCCGGTGCGCGGGATGCAGGTCGGATGGATCTGCGTGAAGCAGGGGTTGGCGAAGTGGGCGCCGCGGCGGTGGGCCCGCCAGATCGCGGTCGCGTTGGAGTTCATCGCGTTCGTCGACAGGTAGAAGACGTTGCCGTAGCCGCCGGAGGCCAGCACCACCGCGTCGGCGACGTAGGTGCTGATCTCGCCGGTGACCAGGTCGCGGGCGACGATGCCGCGGGCCCGGCCGTCGATCACGATCAGGTCGAGCATCTCGGTGCGGGGGTGCAGTTCGACGTTGCCGGCCGCGATCTGCCGGGACAGCGCCTGGTAGGCGCCGAGCAGCAGTTGCTGCCCGGTCTGGCCGCGGGCGTAGAAGGTGCGGGAGACCTGCACGCCGCCGAAGGAGCGGGTGTCGAGCAGGCCGCCGTACTCGCGGGCGAACGGCACGCCCTGGGCGACGCACTGGTCGATGATCTCCACCGAGATCTGCGCCAGGCGGTGGACGTTGGACTCGCGGGCGCGGAAGTCGCCGCCCTTGACGGTGTCGTAGAACAGGCGCTGGACGGAGTCGCCGTCGTTGCGGTAGTTCTTCGCGGCGTTGATGCCGCCCTGCGCGGCGATCGAGTGGGCCCGGCGCGGGGAGTCCTGGTAGCAGAACTGCACGACGTGGTAGCCCTGTTCGGCCAGCGTGGCGCCGGCCGAACCGCCGGCCAGGCCGGTGCCGACGACGATCACGGTGTGCTTGCGGCGGTTGGCGGGGTTGACGAGCTTGGCGCCGAAGCGGCGGCTGTCCCAGCGTTCGGCGATCGGCCCGTCCGGGGCCTTGGTGTCGGCGAGCGGGGCGCCGGTCCGGTAGTGCGTGTAGTGGTCCATGTCCTCTGGGTCCTCTCGGGTTTCCCGGTGTCCCTCGCTCAGCTCACGACGCCGGTCATCACACCGACGGGTACGGCGACGAAGCCGGCGGTCAGCACCAGGGCCAGCCCGTTGGCGGTGGCCTTCAGCGCGCGGTCGCGGGTCCGGCTGCCGGCGCCGAGGGTCTGCGCGGCGCTCCAGAAGCCGTGCCGGATGTGGAGGCCCAGGGCGAGCATCGCCACGATGTAGATGACGTCGCCGTACCAGGTGTGGAAGGTCGCGACGACGTTCTGGTAGGGGTGGCCGGGCTCGGCGTTGCGGTTGACGGTGAGCGTCGTCAGGTCCAGCAGGTGCCAGACGATGAACAGGCCGAGGATCACCCCGCCCCACCGCATGGTGCGGGTGGCGTAGCTGGCCCTGGCCTTGCGGTGGACGTAGCCGACCGGGCGGGCCCGCAGGTCGCGGCGGCTGAGCTGGTAGGCGCAGACGGCGTGGGCGACCACGCACGCCACCAGGCCGACGCGGATGATCCACAGCGCCCACTCGTAGTGCAGGAAGGGCTCGCCGAGGGTGCGCAGCCAGTGGGCGTAGCCGTTGAACGTGCCCGGCCCGAAGAAGATCTTGAGGTTGCCGAACATGTGGACGACCAGGTACAGCAGCATCAGCACGCCGCTGACCGCCATGATCGTCTTCTTGCCGATGGTGGAGTCCCAGACGGTCCGGACCACCGCGGGGCGCCGGTCGGGGCGCGTTGCCAGTGCCATGAACACGACCGTAGGACCGCGGCCATCGAGTGGTCCAAGACATGATCAGGCTTGACTCCATAGCCGTCGCCTATGGAGAGGTAGGGTGGGGGCGTGCAGTTCCAGCAGCTGGCCTACTTCGTCGCCGTGGCGGACGCCCGCCACTTCACCCGCGCCGCCGAGGCGGTGCACGTCTCGCAGCCGTCGCTGTCCCAGCAGATCAGGGCACTGGAGAAGGAGCTGGGCGCACCGCTGTTCAGCCGGGCACGCGGCAACATCACGCTCACCGATGCGGGCGAGGCACTGCTGCCGCTGGCCCGGCGGATCCTCGCGGACGCCGACACCGCGCGCCACGAGGTGATGGAACTCGCCCAGCTGCGGCGCGGCCGGGTCCGGCTGGGCGCGCCGCCGAGCCTGTGCACCGGCCTGCTGCCCGAGGTGCTGAGCGCCTTCCACGACCGGCACCCGGGCATCCAGCTGCTCATCGAGGAGGGCGGATCCCACGACCTGGTTCGGGAACTGGCCCGCGGGTCGCTCGACCTGGCACTGGTCGTGCTGCCGCTGCCCAGCCCGTCACCGGCGCTCACCACCGTCGAGCTGTTCCAGGAGGACCTGGTGGTGGTCTCCTCCGTCGACGCCGAGGCCCCGCGCACGCCCCTGCGCATCGCCGACCTGGCGGGCCGCCCGATGGTGATGTTCCGGCACGGCTACGACCTGCGCGACCTGACGCTGGCCGCGTGCCGGTCCGCCGGTTTCGAGCCGTACTTCAGCGTGGAGGGCGGGGAGATGGACGCCGTGCTCGGCTTCGTAAAGGCGGGCCTGGGCATCGGCGTGGTGCCCACCATGGTCGCCGCGCGGGCCGGCAGCGAACTGCGGGTGACCCCGCTCGCCCGCCCCGGCCTGCGCCGCACCGTCGCGCTGGCCCACCGCAGCGACGTCGCCCCGCCCCGCGCCGCCCGCGTCCTGCAGGACGTGCTCCTGACCGCGGCGCGCCGGGCGGTGACCGCCACCGGTCTCCGCCCGGCGGGCACCGGCCCCTGACCCGCGCCGGTGGCCGGTGCCCCGCCGGTCAGTGCGCCGCGCGCTGCCGCCCTCCCGTCCCGGCGGCAGGCGGCACCACCTCGGCCCGACCGGT